>JAFUBE010000786.1 GCA_017460365.1 Eggerthellaceae bacterium | reverse complement strand
GGGCTGGTCAAATAACAAGAGATATTCTTCGTGAACACGGAGACATGAGTATTGATGACTCCACCGTCACTATTATCGCAGGCATTGGGGCAAGCACGGTTGGAACTCTCGGCAGTACGTTGGGTCGTCACGTTGGACGCGAAGCAACCATGCTTTCCAGAGGATACAGCCCCGACAAGTACCGATAGTCAAAGGAGAATCAATGACCGATTATTTGTATCACCACGGCATCAAGGGCATGAAGTGGGGTGTTCGCCGGTTCCAGAACACAGACGGATCACTTACGCCTGCGGGTAAGAAGCGATACTATGGCGAAGCCGACGCTGGCTTCGCTAGAGGATTCCGAACCCGGCAAGTGCAGCGTATTGGCAAGAGTCTTGACCGAGATAACGAACGGTATAATCGCAGAATGGATAGAGCGATTGACCGTTCTGAGCGTAAGCTTGCCATTGCCAAGGCTTCTGGCGCGTCCGACGATGCTGTTAAGAAGCTAGAACGTAGACGTGACGAGCAGATTGTTCGTAAGGATTACGTTAGCGACCGGAAAGAACGATACAAGAACAATCAGATCGCATGGGCCAAAAAGACTTTCCCCAAGAGACTTGTTAGTGACGAGTATGTATATTCATTCTTCGGTATGAACAAGCCACTTATCGACGCCGGCAGGGAAACCGATAGAATTATGCGTGAAAAGTACGGTGATCAAATCATCGATGATCTTACTCGTCATGACACGATGGTCTCAATCGGGGCTATCGTTGTTGCCAGTGCTGGATTGGGTGCGATGAGAGCACTAGCCGAACTTGACAATTAAGGGATGATTGCCATGTTTACGCCAAACGCGATTAACGGTAATCATTTGTGTCACTTCGGCATCAAAGGCATGAAGTGGGGCATCCGACGGTTCAGGAATACCGACGGAACTTTGACCGAGGCTGGTAAGAAGCGATACTATTCTCAGTCTGACTTTGATGCCCTTGCCCCAAAAACTTACAGTCGTGTGCGCGGAGCCAAGCAGCGTTTGAATTCTGTCAATGACAAAGACGTCAAGCGCATGAGCAAGATTGATAAGAGCGCACACACTATTGCAAACACGGTTTCCGATATTGCGAAGAGCGGAAAGCCGTCTAATCGTTACGCCGGCAACCACAAGACCCTCACTCAAGAGGAGATGGCGCGTACTTCTGACAAGGAACTCCAGCAGATCATCAACCGTCTCAACATGGAGACAAATTACACAAGGCTTACCGAGGAGCCAACGGCGATGGAGCGTGTCGCAACAGGCCTTCAGTACGTCGCTGCTGCTTCCTCTATTGCAGTTAGTGCGGTCACGATTTACTCGGTGCTGAAGGACAAGTAAAAAAGAAGAGGCCTTGCGATGTTTACGCAAGACCCCGTCTTTCTGGAAATCTTCTAGCGCTTCAACAGCCTCATGTCGCTGAGAATCTGCCCGTAGCTCTCACCGCTCTTCCGTCTGCGCTCGATGGCGATCCTTTCGTTGGTCGTGAGCGGATGCCTCAGCTCCCAGTACATGCCGAGCGAGTGGTCGTAGATTTTCGAATTCTGGTGGCGCGTATCCGCCACGGCGTTGCCGATCTTCCACGCCTTGTTGGTGAAGAAGATGGTTGCGCCGATGACTGACATTGCCAAATCAGGGTTCTCGGTTGCCCACTCCACGGTTCTTCTGGTCACTGCGGCGATCTCGTCGCGAACAGCGATGACCTTCCTCTTTGCGTTGATGCGAAGCTGGTCGAACTCGTAGTTGTTCATCTTTGTTCCTTTCTGTTTGTTGTTGGCCAAAGCCCTCCGTAAGAGGGCTTGCGATATTTGCGGAGGTGACCGTGGGCAGACTATCGAACACGGCCACGCCTAAGTATTACGGGCGCTTCCGTGACAAGGTTCTTGTCGGCGAGATTCCCGTCAACCGCGAGATCTCGATGGAGATGAACCGCATCGACCGGCTCATCGCGAATCCTGGGGTCTATTACGACCCAGATGCCGTCGAGGGATGGGTCCGGTTCTCGGAAGCTGAGATGACGTTGACCGACGGGTCAGACCTCAGACTGCTCGACACTTTCAAGGTGTGGGCAGAGCAGGTGTTTGGGTGGTACTACTTCGTCGAGCGCACTGTCTTCGACCCAAAACAGAAGCGGTACGTCAACAAGATGGTCAAGAAGCGCCTCACGAACAAGCAGTACCTGATCATCGGGCGAGGGGCGGCCAAGTCCTTGTATGACTCCCTGATTCAGGGGTACGCCCTCAACGTCGACACTTCGACGACTCATCAAATCACGACCGCCCCGACAATGAAACAGTCGGAGGAGGTCATGAGCCCTATCAGGACGGCGATAGCCAGGGCAAGAGGCCCGCTGTTCAAGTTCCTGACTGAGGGCTCGCTGCAGAACACCACCGGTTCAAGGGCCAATCGTCAGAAGCTCTCGTCTACCAAGAAGGGCGTCGAGAACTTCCTGACGAACTCCCTTCTCGAGATTCGACCGATGTCTATCGACAAGCTCCAGGGACTTCGCTGCAAGATAGCGACCGTAGACGAGTGGCTCTCTGGGGACATTCGTGAGGACGTAATCGGAGCAATCGAGCAGGGAGCATCCAAGGTCGACGACTACCTCATCGTCGCGACGTCGTCCGAGGGTACTGTACGAAACGGTGCTGGCGACACAATCAAAATGGAGCTGATGGACATCCTCAAGGGCGAGTACGACAACCCACACGTGTCCATCTGGTGGTACCGTCTCGACGACGTCAAGGAGGTCGCCGACCCGGAGATGTGGGTCAAGGCGAACCCTAACCTCGGCCATACCGTCACGTACGAGACATACCAGCTAGACGTCGAGCGTGCCGAGAAGGCGCCAGCCGCGAGGAACGATATTCTCGCGAAGAGGTTCGGAATCCCGACCGAGGGATTCACCTATTACTTTACCTACGAGGAAACACTCCCCCATGGTCGACGCGACTTCTGGCAACTCTCGTGCTCGATGGGTGCGGACCTCTCCCAGGGCAACGACTTCTGCGCGTTCACGTTCCTGTTCCCTCTGAGGAACGGCGAGTTCGGCGTGAAGACCAGATGCTACATCTCCGAGCTCACCTTCTCGAAGTTGCCCGCCGCCATGCGCGTCAAGTACGAGTCGTTCATGAACGAGGGCAGCCTCATCGTGCTCAACGGGACGATCCTCGACATGATGGAGGTCTACGACGACCTCGACATGTACATCGAGCGCGTCGGCTACGACGTCAGGACGTTCGGATACGACCCGTACAACGCGAGAGAGTTCGTCGAGCGATGGTGCGCCGAGAACGGTAACTACGGCGTCGAGAAGGTCATCCAGGGCTCAAAGACCGAGTCTGTCCCGCTAGGCGAGCTGAAGAAGTTGGCCGAGGAGAGGATGCTCCTGTTTGACGAGGAACTCATGACATTCGCGATGGGCAACTGCATAACCATTGAGGACACCAACGGAAACAGGAAGCTCCTCAAGAAGCGATACGAAGCGAAGATTGACTCCGTCGCTGCCATGATGGACGCCTTCGTCGCATACAAGCTCAATCGGGAGGCTTTTGAATGACCGATTATTTGTATCACCATGGTATCAAGGGCATGAAGTGGGGTGTTCGTCGTTTCCAGAATAAGGATGGAACGCTCACCGAAGCCGGAAAAAGACGTTACAATGAAGACGGAACGAAGAAGACTCACCGTCAGAAATTGGAAGAAAAGTACAGAGCTTCAGGATATTCCGATGAACAAGCACGTGCTCATGCAGAGTCTAGAATTCGCGGTGAGAAGGTCGCTATTGCGCTTGGCGCGGTTGCTGTGACTGTTGCTGTTGCTGGGGCAGTTCACTATGCGAATAAGTATGTTCTCGATCAGTACATACCAGAGGACACGCCCATTAAACGCATTACCGTTGATGACGACCCTACGCATTTGCACGACAGAGCGTTTTATGCGACGACAAAAAAGCGTGATCAAGCAAAGTATGTTGGTCTTCTCGGTAATCTAAGAAGACAACAGCAAGCACAGTTTCATCCAAATGATTCGAAGCCTGTGCATGAGATTACAATCAAGACAAAGGGAGCAAAAGTTGCTTCAATTGCTAGTGGAGATAAAGCTTATCACGAACTGTTAAAAACGAATCCAGAATTTAGAAAGCTTGCAATTAACCGGTTTCGTGGATCTTATGAGAGTTTTAATCGCGAAGGCTTGATCGCTGACGATAAAGATGCAAGACGAGCTCAAGACATATTCTATAAGCATTTGCACGACAAGGGTTATGACGCCGTCATTGACATCAACGACATCAAGGGTGGGTTCAAAGCGAAAGCTCCGACCATCTTCTTTGGCGGACAAGTTGAAAACGGACGTGACATTGTTAAAAATGCTTCGTATCGACTTGTTCCAGTCGATGAGATGGTTAAAGCCGACCATCGCGAACGTGCTATATTGGGCGCTCGATACTTGGGTTGGTGGGCATCACATAGCATATATGGTTGGGCACTTGGTGCCGTCGGCATAGCATCCGCAGCTGGTGCAGCCAGCGACTGGGTTAACGACCCTGTGAGAAAGCAGAAGTCGGCAGAGCGTAAGCGCGAGTCTGAATCGCAGCATGCATCTCGAGATGCTCAAATACGATCACTAGCTGCTACATCCGGCAATAGCATAGATAAGATTGCCGATACGGTTGGCGTTTCTCCATACTACGTTAGGAAAATACTGTATGAGGATCAACATGGACAATAACAGACGCATTAATGGGTGTGCTGTTTTATTGGCCGCCATCGGTATTGTTCGTTCGCTATTTTCTGATGCGCTAAAACGCGTGGACAGAGACATCTCTGCTCGAGAAAGCGTCCCGGACGTGTTGCCTCTTCCCCTGTGGAGAGATGAAACATAGGCAATGAATGGGCGCGTATAACCCAGATTGCCCTTTATAAACCATGGAGGAAATTCAAAATGGGTTTTCTAGACCGCCTTAAGCACGGCTGGAACGCGTTTATCGATGAAAAGCCGATGACCGCGTGGACGTATGGCGGAAGCATAGACAGCTACCGACCGGACCGTGTCAGGTTCACCAGGGGCAACGAGAAGTCCATCATCACGGCGGTCTACAACCGAATCGCCACGGATGCGGCGTCCATCTCAATCGAGCACGTAAGGCTCGACGAGGATGGAAGATACCTCGAACCAATCAAGTCCGGGCTGAACCGCTGTCTCAACCTTGAAGCCAACATCGACCAGACGAGCCGCGCATTCATTCAGGACGTCGTAATGTCGATGCTCGACGAGGGGCATGTCGCCATCGTCCCCGTAGACACCACGCTCGACCCGACCGTGTCGACGTCATACGACATCGTCACGCTTAGGACTGGTAAGGTCGTCCGGTGGCAGCCGAGGCACGTTCGAGTCCTTCTCTATAACGACAGGACTGGCAAGAAGGAAGAGATTACCCTTCCTAAGCAATCGGTTGCCATCGTCGAGAATCCGTTCTACGCCGTAATTAACGAGCCGTCATCGACCATGCAGCGCCTTGTGCACAAACTAGCGCTGCTAGACAACGTCGATGAGCAGACGAGCTCGGGAAAGCTAGACCTTATCATCCAGCTGCCGTACACCATCAAGACGGAGGCCCGACGAGTCCAGGCTGAGAACCGACGCAAAGACATAGAGAATCAGCTTGCGGGTTCGAAGTACGGAATCGCTTACACCGACGCCACGGAGCACATCACGCAGCTGAACCGCTCGGTTGAGAACAACATCCTCTCACAGATCGAGTACCTGACGAATATGCTCTACAGCCAGCTTGGCATCACGCAGAGCATCCTCGACGGGACCGCGAACGAAGAGACGATGCTCAACTACTACTCAAGGACCATCGAGCCAATCATTTCGGCAATCGTCGATGAGATGAAGCGCAAGTTCCTAAGCAAGACCGCGATCTCTCAGCGACAGTCAATCCTATATTTCAGGGACCCGTTCAGGCTCGTCCCCGTCAGCAAGTTCGCCGACATCGCTGACAGGATGAGGCGTAACGAGATCATGTCCTCCAATGAGCTCAGGCAGAAGATCGGCATGAAGCCGTCCATGAGCGACAAGGCGGACGTCCTCGACAACCCGAACCTCAGCCAGCCGAACCAGCCCCAGAACGCCGAAGCGAATGGACCGGATATTTCGCAAGAGGAGGTTTAACGAGTAAATGAAGAATTACGACTTCAAGGGCTGGGCCACCAAGAACAACGTTCGATGCTCCGACGGGCGAATCATCCGTCCTGACGCGTTCAAGGACTGCGACGGGGCTGTCGTTCCTCTTGTGTGGAACCACGACCACAACGACCCCAACCAAGTTCTCGGGCACGTCCTTCTCGAGAACCGAAACGAGGGAGTCTACGCGTACGGCTCGTTCAACGACACCGCGGCCGGGCAGAACGCCAAGCAGCTCGTCGAGCACGGCGACATCGTCTCGATGAGCATCTATGCCAACAGGCTCAGCCAGAAGGGCAGTGACGTGCTCCACGGCGCCATCCGCGAGGTGTCGCTCGTCCTGGCCGGCGCGAACCCCGGGGCGATGATCGAGTCCGTGATCCGTCACGGCGAGATGTCCGAGGAGGAGGCCGTCATCTACACCGGCGAGAGCCTCGACCTCGAGCACGCTGACAACGACGAGAAGGACGACAGCAAAGAGACCAGCAATACCGAAGGAGACAAGAAACCCATGCCTAACAACTCTGAGAAGACCGTTCAGGACGTCTTTAACGAGCTCACCGACGAGCAGAAGCAGGTTGTTTACTTTCTGATTGGAAACGCAGTTGAGGACGCCAAGAAGGGCGGTTCCGACGACAACGAGGAGGACGACGGCGTGAAGCACAACGTGTTCGACCAGGACGACAACCAGAACGACTACCTCTCCCACTCCGAGATGGAGTCCATCTTCTCCGACGCCAAGCGCGGCGGCTCCCTGAAGGACGCCGTCATCGAGCACGGCATCGAGGAGATCGACTGGCTGTTCCCCGAGCCCAAGGGCGCTGACAACCCTCCCTCGTGGATCACTCGCCCGCAGGAGTGGGTCAAGACCGTCATGAACGGCGTGCACCACACCCCGTTCTCCCGCGTAAAGTCGATGTTCGCCAACCTCACCGAGGACGAGGCAAGGGCCAGGGGCTACATCAAGGGCAACCTGAAGAAGGAGCAGGTGTTCTCGCTCCTGCGTCGCTCGACCCTCCCCAAGACAATCTACAAGGTCCAGAAGCTCGACCGTGATGACGTCATTGATATTACCGACTTCGACGTCGTCGCCTGGATCAAGGGCGAGATGCGTGGCCAGCTTGACGAGGAGCTTGCTCGTGCCATTCTCGTTGGCGACGGTCGCGAGGCTTCCGACGAGGCCAAGATCGACGAGCTCAACATCCGTCCCATCTGGACCGACGCCGACCTCTTCACCATCAAGGCGCTCCTGACCCTGCCCTCCTCGACCACCGCGGACCAGAAGGCCAAGGCGTTCATCCGCTCCTGCGTCAAGGCGCGCAAGGACTACCGTGGCGCTGGCAACCCGACTCTGTTTACCACCGAGGATATGCTGACCGACCTGCTCCTCCTCGAGGACCTCAACGGCCGCATCATCTACGACTCCGAGTCCAAGCTTGCGACCGCGCTTCGTGTCAGCAAGATTGTGACCGTCCCCGTCCTCGAGGGCCTGAGCCGCGAGGTCAACGGCACCGTCCGCTATCTTGACGGCATCATCGTCAACCTCTCCGACTACGGCGTCGGTGCCGACAAGGGCGGCGCGGTCAACATGTTCGACGACTTCAACATCGACTACAACAAGCATGAGTACCTCATCGAGACCCGCTGCTCCGGCGCCCTCCGCAACCCCTTCTCGGCGATCGCGATCGAGCACGTCGAGTCTGAGACCGCGTCCAACATCACGCTGACCGTCGGCACCATGACCGAGGCGTTCGTCCAGGCCCGCGAGCTTGGCTACACCAACCACCGCACCGGCACCTCGGTCATCGAGAACTTCACCGGCACCGGTTCCAAGAAGCAGTTCGCCCTCTCGCACGCCCCGCTTGACGGCGAGCTCGACTCCGTGACCGTCGCAGGCGAGGTCGTCGGTGCTGACGCCTATGCGGTCTCCGGGAAGAATGTCACCTTCACCACCGCCCCTGCCAGCGACGCAGCCATCTCCGTCAAGTACGTCTACAACCCGTACGCCGCGGAGTAGCCAGAAATTCAAAATGGAGTGACCATGGCACGATACTACGGCCTCGTCGGGTTCTACGGCGGAGACGTCGAGACGACGCCCGGGGTGTGGGACGAGCAGATTGTCGAGCGCCCCTACTACGGAGACGTTGTCCGGTACACGCGCAGCCTCAGGACCGGCGATGACGTGAACGATGATATTTCGGTTAGCAACCAGATTAGCATCGTTTCGGACCCCTACGCACTTCAGAACTTCCACGCCATCCGATACGTAACCTGGATGAACTCCAAGTGGAAGGTTTCGAGCGTCGAGGTCCAGTTTCCTCGCCTGATTCTCACGATAGGGGAAGTGTACCATGGGAACTAGACTCGAGCTTCAGGAGGAGCTGGCAGCGGTTGCTGGCTCCTCCTTTCGCGTTTACTACCAACCGCCACACAACGTCGAGATGAAGTACCCGTGCATCGTGTACGAACGCGACCGTCCCTACTCTAGGAGCGCGGACAATGCGACGTACGCCTTCATGAGGCAGTACCAGCTGACAGTCATCACCAGGGACGCCGACTGCGACCTCCCCGAGAGACTGGTCAAGCACTTTCCGTTGTGCCGAGAGGAGCGCACCTTCGTCTCGGACAACCTCTACCACACCATCCTGAACATCTACTTCTAGAGGAGGTAGCACATGGCAGCCATCGTTTGGGACGAAATCGGTTCCAAGATCTATAAGACGGGCACCGACCGAGGTGTCCTCTATCCCATCGACACCACCTCGTCGACCTATCCCGCGGGATACGCGTGGAACGGTCTGACCGGTGTCAGCGAGTCCCCGTCCGGCGCCGAGGAGACCGCGCTCTGGGCTGACAACGGCAAGTACGGCTCGCTCTACTCCGCCGAGGAGTACGGCTTCACCATCAACGCCTACCAGTCGCCAGAGGAGTTTGACGAGTGCGACGGTACCGCGACCATTGCGACCGGCGTCACCGCGGGCCAGCAGGCCCGCAAGCGCTTCGGCTTCAGCTGGCGCACCCTCATCGGCAACGACGTAAGCGGCAACGACTACGGCTACGAGATCCACCTCGTCTACGGGGCCATGGCGTCCCCGTCCGAGAAGGAGCACTCCTCCGTCAACGACTCCCCCGACGCGGAGGAGCTGAGCTGGGAGTGCACGACTGTTCCCGTGCCCGTGCCCGGTTTCAAGCAGTCGGCGCACCTCGTCATCAACTCCACCACCGCCGATGCTGCTAAGCTCACTGCGCTCGAGGCCATTCTTTACGGCGATGATGCAATTGTTTATGTCGAGACCGCTGACACTACTAAGCAGAGCGGTAAGACGTATTACACCCGTAGCGGTGCTGAGGGAAGTTATACGTACACTGAGCTTACGGGCACTTCGTTCTCTTCCGATAAGACATATTACGAGGCGGCCACTGCTGGTCCGCGCCTTCCGCTTCCGGCCGAGGTCATCACCCTCATGAGTGGCACCGCTGGCAACTAGTTGATATTCAGCATCTGAACCAGGAGGGGCTCGGTTCGCTCGCCGGGTCCCTCCTCGTATGAAAGGGGACAGAGCATGATCGGATTCACCAAGACCTACACCGATTTCAACGGTGTTGAGAAGACCGAGACATTCCACTTCAATCTGACGAAGGCCGAGCTTGCGAAGCTTGCGCTCGGTCCTGCTGGTGGCCTTGAGGCTATGCTGCAGGAGATCATTAACACGAGCGACACGGCCCGCATCATGGAGCTCGTCGAGACCATCATTCTGGACGCGTACGGAAAGAAGACGCCCGACGGACGCTTCATCAAGAAGGACAAGGATGGGCACAAGCTGTCCGACGACTTCGCGCAGAGTGCAGCGTTCGACGAGTTCTTCATGGAGCTCATGTTCAACCCGGACAAGCTTGTAGACTTCATCAACGGATGCGTTCCTGCGGAGCTATCATCTGAAGCCGGCATGCAGCGGGCGTCGGAGCAGGCGAAGGCACGCATCGCCGCCATCAATTCGTAGGGTAGGCCTCCCCATGCTCGAGATAGACGTCACTCCAACCGAGTTGTGGGACCCGATAGCGGAACGATTCCTTTCCGTCAACGCGGTGTCGCTGGTTCTCGAGCACTCCCTCGTCTCTGTTTCAAAATGGGAGGCGAAGTGGCACAAGTCGTTCTTCTCCTCCGAGGAGCTCACTTCGGAGGAGACGCTCGACTACATCAGGTGCATGACCGTGAATCGGAGCATAGACCCGCTCGTGTACAGGTGCCTTAGTGACGAGAGTATAGGACGCATAAAGGCATACATCGATGACCCGCACACGGCCACCTGGTTCTCGGAGTCAAAGGACGACGACGGCAAAAAGAGAGTGATGACGTCGGAGCTCCTGTACTTCTACATGTTCAGCTACGGCATCCCCATCGAGTGCGAGAAGTGGCATCTCAACCGCCTCATAACGCTCATCAGAGTTTGTTATGAGGAGACAAAGCCGAAGAAAAAGAAGAGCAAGGCCGAGCTTGCCGCCCACCACCGGGCGGTCAACGCGGCTCGTCGAAAGAAAAGCAAGAAGTAGCAAACGTTGTACTGGAGGCTTGCTTGATTCGCATTACGCACAAGGGCGACCTCGCGAAGACGCTGAAGTTTCTGATGCGCATGCGAAGAGGGGAGATGTATCAACGCCTAGACGCTCTGTGCCAGACCGGCGTTGATGCGCTGAGCAAGGCAACCCCCGTCGAGACCGGCAAGACCGCTGCGTCATGGTCGTACGAAATCAAAATGCGCGGCGGAAAGATAGAGATTGTCTGGTCAAACAGCAACATCGTGAACGGTTACTGCGTCGCCATGCTTCTCCAGTACGGGCATGGAACGCGCGGAAAGACGTATGTTCGCGGTCTTGACTACATCAACCCGGCAATGCGCCCCATTTTCGAGGACATAGCAGACGGCGTGTGGAGGGAGGTCACCAGGGAATGAGCAGCATTGACGAACGTGTCGTCCGGATGGAGTTCGACAACGACAAGTTCGAGGCCGGCGTTCGCACGACGATGTCGTCGCTCGAGAAACTCAAAGAGAGCCTAAACTTCAAGAGCGGTGCATTCAGCGACGTCCAGAAGAGTGCAGACTCGCTGAACCTCTCACCAATCTCCAATGGCATATACCAGGTCCAGCAGAACTTCTCAATGCTTAGAGAGTTCACAAGGGTCCTGTTCGACCGAATCGCAAACAGTGCAATCGACCTCGGCCGGAATCTCGTGTCCGCATTGACCATCGCCCCGATTCGCGATGGCTTCGCGGAGTACGAAACCCAGATGAACGCCGTCCAGACGATCATGGCGAACACCAAGAAGGAGTTCGCTGGCGTAACGGAGGATGCGCAGCTCGACGCTATTAACGGAGCGCTCAACGAGCTTAACCACTACGCCGACCGGACCATCTACAACTTCACCGAGATGACTCGGAACATCGGCACCTTCACCGCTGCCGGCGTTGGACTCGACGACTCCGTCGCGGCAATCCAGGGTATCGCTAACCTGGCGGCCGTGTCGGGTGCGAACGCGCACCAGGCGTCGAACGCGATGTATCAGCTCTCCCAAGCACTGTCGAGTGGCGTGGTCCGCCTCATGGACTGGAACTCTGTTCAAAATGCGAGCATGGGCGGCCAGTTCTTCCAGGACGCGCTGCAGAAGACGGCTGACGAGTTCATCGAGACCGGCAGGCAGGTCGAAAACGCTGCCGGTCAAATGGTGTCTTACAGTGATGCGACGGGCATAACCGCTGCTAGCGTAGAGGACCTCATCGCGCAGGAGGGAGGCTTCAGGAACTCCCTCCAGAAGGGGTGGCTCACCTCCGACGTCCTCCTGGAGACGCTCGCTAAGCTCACCGACGTCGGCCTCGCGGACTACTTCGCGAGGGTCACCGGCGTCGAGGAGGACTGGGTCAAGGCCCAGTTCGACGCCATCGACGCGTCTGATGACCAGGACGCCGCCATCGCGAAGCTGGCGAAGACCCTCGCTGAGACAGGGCAGATTAGCGAGGACGTGGCCAAGGGCTACATCGAGCAGATGTTCCTGGCCCAAGATGCCGCGACCAAGGTCAAGACCTTCACACAGCTTATCGACACGCTGAAGGAGGCGCTCGGTTCAGGCTGGACGCAGTCCATCCAGTACATCATCGGCGACTTCAAGGAGGCGATGGAGCTCTGGACGGCGGTCAACGATGAGCTGTCCGCGATCATCAATAACGCCGGTGAGACCAGAAACGCAATCCTCAAGATTTGGCATGACTCTGACGAGGTCGGAAGCGGAGGGCGCGTTGATGCCCTGCAGGCAATCGCCGACGTATATTTTGGAATCAAGTCCGCGGTGCTCGCGGCGAAGGACGCGTTTGAGGACTTCTTTGGGTCGCCGACAATCGAGGAGTCGGCAGGCAGGCTGAAGCAACTGACACGCGGGTTCTCTAACTTTGCCAAATCGCTCAGGAGCTTCCTGGAGTCAGAAGAGTTCACATCAAGGCTTCAGGGCGCGCTCGGCGGCGTATTCAGCATAGCGAAGGGACTTCGTTCGATAGCCGGAAGGGTTCTTAACCACCTGAACCCGCTCATCGACGGCGTGTCAGAATTCGCGTGGCACGTGTTCACGGCTGCCGACTCTTTTGGCAGACTGATCACGTACTTCATGGAGGCAAATGACAAGTTCCTGTTCCTGAAGAACATGTTCATCGACGGGACGACCCAGTCGAGCCTGTTCTCGAGGTTCCTAACCGAGCTCGGCTTCGCGCTCGATTCCGTGCTGTCCTCGATTCTCGGCGTCTTTGGCATCGACATATCCGGGACGCCAGTCGTCGACTTCCTCAACTCCCTGACGAGCTTCCTCCGCGAGCACCTGAACCTGTCCGTCCTCGACGGGCTCATCGAGAGGCTCCCGACCGTCACCGACATATTCGAGGGGCTCAAGTCGGTCCTCTCTGGGCTCGCGGACGTGGTGCCGCACGTCTTCGACGTGCTCATGTCGTTCGTCAAGGCGCCGTTCCAGAAGCTCGCCGAGCTGTTCGGGGGGAGGTCCTTCGACACTTCCGTCGACTTCGGGTTCTTCGACGCCATCGGCGCGGTGTTCGACACCCTCGGCGCGGTGTTCTCCAACTTCTTCGGCGTCGTGTCGGACATCGGGCCGAAGATCGGCTCGGCCATCCGGTCGATGTTCTCCTACCTCGCCTCCGAGGAGTTCGGCCAGCTCGCGCAGAACTTCACGACCATCATGGGCGGAGGACTCCTCGGGTCCCTCAAGGGCCTCGTCGACGCCTTCAAGAACAAGAAGTTCGGCGGAGAGAAGAAATCGCTCGCCGATACGATTACGGGCGCGGTCGACGCGCTCAAGGAGTCCATCGGGTTCGACGACATCGTGAAGAGGTTCACCGGCGCGCTCGACTCCATAGCAGGCTCGTTCACGAACCTTCAAAATGCGATCAACTCGACTGCCATCCTCAAGATCGGCATCGCCATCGCGCTCCTCGCTGGCTCCCTCGTGGCGCTTTCAGGCGTGGACCCGACCGGCATGGCGAACGGCGTTGGCGGAATCACGACGCTCCTCGGCGAGCTCGTCGGCGCGTTCGCGCTCATGACGCGCGTCACCGCGACCGCCAACCCGGTTGCCGTGAGCCAGGCCGCAACCGCAATGATTAAGATGGCCGTGGCCGTCGGTATCATGTCCCTCGCGATGAAGAGTCTCGCGGGACTCAGCATGGACCAGATGGCTGTTGGCCTTGTCGGAATCGCGGGAATGCTGTTCACGATGGCCGGAGTCGCGGTGCTCCTTTCTGTAGCTGAGAACGACATAAAGAAGACCGCGACCGGCATTCTCGTCATGAGCATAGCCATGCGAATCCTCGTAACAAGCGTCAAATACCTCTCCGACCTCGATTGGGGGTCTCTCGGGCGTGGTTTGACCGGCGTGGCGGGGCTGCTCATCAGCGTTGTCGTGTTTTCGGAGCTCGTAGACGGTGCCTCTGTGTCGGCGAAAAGCGCTTTGAGCGTTATAGCCGTCGCGATAGCCGTCAGGCTCCTTGCCAACACGGTCAACGATTTCTCAGGAATGGATTGGGAGAGTCTTGCTCGCGGGCTTACCGGCGTTGGCGTGATGATCATCGCGATCGGTGCGTTCATGCGGATCGCGAACAAGACCTCTATGTCCGTGACCGCGCTCGCGTCGATACTGGTGATCGTCGCTGCCGTTAGACTCCTGTCGGACGTCGTCAAGGCGTTCGCCGAAATGAACACCAGCTCACTCGAGCAGGGCATCGTGTCCGTCGGTCTTGTCATTCTTGCGCTGGGCGCCGTCGTAGCGGTAATCAGTCGCTCGCCGGTGTCGATCGCTGACGTGATCGGGATATTTGTAGTTGCTCAAGCCGTTCGAATTCTTTCGGACGTTGTTCAAGCTCTTGGGCGAATGGGCGGTGGCTCACTGGATAGAGGGCTCATCGGTTTGGCTGGCGCCGTTGCCGGATTGGTCGTTCCGCTTGCTCTTGTCGGCAAGAACGCCGGTTCGATGCTCGTCGGAGCCGCGGCGATGCTGGTCATGGCAGGAGCGATACGCGCCGTTGTCCCGGCGATCATCGCTCTTGGGTCTGCGGACTCGGGGACTGTTATTCACGGAATCCTAAGTCTTGTTGCTGCCCTTGCTGTGGTTGGCGCAGGAAGCCTACTGCTTGCGGCGATAGCTCCGTCGATATTCTTGGCGAGTGCAGCTATTGCGGCTTTCGGGATTGCTTGCGCCGCTGTCGGTGCAGGAATTCTTCTCGTGTCGGCAGGCATAACGGCGCTCGGCGTATCCCTCGCGGCTGGCGCTGGCGGGATTGTCGCAGGACTTGGAGTGCTGGCAACCGGTTTGCAGTCGGTGATCGTTGCCCTTATTGTCGGACTGTTCACCGGAATAGCTCGAGGTGTCGAAGCTCTTCTCTATGGCGTTACTGATATTTTGGCTGCGCTCGACGTAGCGATACATGCGATAGGCGAGCACATCATAGCCAACATTCCATACGTGCTTAGTGTGGTCGGAACCATGGCCATTGGCGTGTTCGCACTTCTTCAGTCGTTGATTCCCACGTTCATCTCTACTGTTGGGTCGTTCATTATTGCGCTCCTTCAGGCTCTCGTAACTTGGATTCCATCAATCTCAGATGCTCTGCTTACCGCTGTAGTTACGCTCATTAATTCGGTTGCCGATGGAATCAGAACACATGGGCCAGAGATTATTTCTGCGGTTGGAAATATTATCGGGTCGATCATCGATCTCGTTCTTCTTGGAATCGAAGAGATTCTGAGAATGATCCCCGGCGTTGGCGATATGCTCGGTGACCAGGTTGAGAACGCGAGAGGCGCAATCAGCGAGGCTTTCTCCGCTGGCGATTTGCAGCAGACGATGCAGGATTCGATGGCCGGCGCGCAGCAGGGCGTCGAGAACGGCAGTGGAGCTGTCGTGGACGCGGCGAAGCAGATCGGCCCCGAAGTCAACACCGCCATCTCTGACAGCCTCGGTGACGGCTCTGAGGTCACCGGCCCGTACATGGAGGGGATCGTCGGCAGCTTGTCCCTCGACGGCGTCGACCTTTCTCCGTTTACAGGCTCGCTCAGCGACACGTTAACAGTCGACCTATCTGGTGCAGCGGACGGCACAATCGACTCTTATATTTCGCAGTTCAACATCGATGCGTCTGAGCTCCCGATTGCTGGAGTTCCGGAGGACCTCGTCGGAATCCTCGGCTTGTTCGACTCCAATTTCTCGTCGACTGGCGACGCAAGCGCAAGCGCTTACACCAGTGCCCTCGGGAGCCAAACCGCTTTGAGCAACGCGTCGTCCAGCGGCTCTAGCGTTGCGTCGTCTGGCGTCTCTGGTACTGACTCCAAGCGGTCCTCGTTCAACACCAGCGGATATTACTCTGGTGTTGGATACGGTAACGGAATGTCCAGCGCGAGCGGATACGTGAACCGAATGGCTGCGAATCTCGCAGCATCTGCGCTCGCTACAATCAACCGTACGATGCAAATCGCGTCGCCGTCAAAGGCCACCATGAAGTCCGGCCGCTTCGCAGGCGAGGGCCTCGGCATCGGAATGAGCCAGATGGTTCCATATGTCGAGAGCCAGGCCTCTCGTCTTGGGGGCGGCGCCATGGATGGCCTCCGAGAGTCCATCAAGCACGTCGGAGACATTCTAAGCGCCGACATGGACTTCGAGCCGACGATCAGGCCCGTGCTCGATCTTTCAGAAATTCAAAATGGCGCGTCTGCCATAGGCGGAATGATTGGTAGCGGATCATACGGAATGACCGCTAGGATCACTCCAGGAGCATACGCATTCAACAGCATGTCGAACATATCTGGCCGACGGCCTCTTGACTCGGTTGGCCAGAGCATAAACGTCAATCTCAATGGGGTGCGCGTAAACGACGTCCCAGAGATCAGAAACGCGACATACGACTTCCTGATGACACTCAAGCGATACGGAGACATGTGATGACTGTTCCCAATGGTTTCTACACCATCCGCAACGTTGCCACCGGGGCATTCCTCGGCGTCGAGGGCTCTAGCACGGCAACTGGGGCTGCTCTTGTTACCGGTGTGGATGCCGGAGGGAATGACCAGGTGTTCGCCGTGTCGACGGAGGGCGGGTACGCCACCCTCCTTCCGTCGCACACGGCAGACTCCGGCTATGTTGCCGGCCTAGGGAGAGAGCAGACGTTTAGCGACGGAAGGAGCGGTTTCTTCGTCGTTTCAGGGGACTACCAGTCACTGGACCAGACCGATGCGTCGAGGTGGGTCATCGTTAACGGCGATGGGAGCCTTCTCGTTAACGGTGTTTCTTATCCGGCGTACTTTGTACGATCCGCAAACGAAGACGGCCAGCTCCTCTATCTTGCAGACCAAGCTCTTCATGACACGCACGGCTGCGTCGCCTGCGAGGCGTTCTTCGACGCCACGTCTTCGACAACTACGACGCCGCATCAGCAATGGGCCTTCGTCCCGGCGGTCCCGCACGACCCAAATCTTCCGGTGCCGTATCTCGGCTCGGCGTCACCCGAGCAACCGGGCGTATAGTTTCGGAGGTTCAAAATGGCCATCACATATGGCAACACAGTCCATCACTGGGCTGCCGGAATTGACGTTAAGGTCGCTGATAAGTCTGGCTCTGCGAACACGAAGTCGGTTGTCACGGTTAGCGTCTACTGGCACGCATATTCTTGGTATTACGACTACTACGGCAACGGATACGCGCAAATAGGGACCCACACCAAGGCGAAGACAAACACCGTATTCGACTCAAGGTCGAACCCAACAATCGACAAGCTCGTCCAGACATATTCATACGAGTATGACAAGACGACGTCAGCGCAATCGATTACATGCAAGGCCGTTTGCCAGATGACCGGAGACGGCACCGGAGTAAGAAACGGAACGTCTACTGCCAGCAGAGTTGTGACAATTCCGGCAAGGCCGTCATATTCTGTCAAGTATTCGTCAAACAAGCCGTCTGAGGCTTCTGGGTCAGTGTCTGGGCTACCGTCGAACCAGACCAAATGGTACGACACGACCCTTGCACTGTCGAAGACCGTCCCGACTCTTGCGTCATACGGGTTCAAGGGATGGAACACAAGCGCCAACGGGTCTGGCAAGTCGTATTCCCCGGGTGCTTCGTACACGTCAAACGCAGCGCTCACGTTATACGCCCAGTGGAAGCTCACGTCTTCCGAGCCCGATGTTCCACAGCCATCAAAGCCGGCTCAACAGAGCTCGGTCAAGCCAATCATGTTGAAAGATGACACGGGAGCGTTGTGGCCAACGTGGGCAAGCAAGACTAGCCTGCATCAGGTAAGGTGGCGACGGCGTGACAGGACCTATGGATCCATGACGATGGGCGACTGGTCGTCTTGGACCGCGTGGGGCGGCGACGGTTCCAACGAAGGGTGGGGGTCCGACCCGACAATGCAGACGGCGGAGGCGTTCAACGTCGTCGGTGACGTCTTCACTGTTAGCGGAAACGGCGTTCCTGTCGACCTCACGGGAACCATCGACAGAACCGAAATCGAATGGGGCGTTCGCGCAATTGACACGTCCCAGCCGGCCGTTGGTGGACCGTATGGATTCGTAACAGCCGTTGTTAGAGAATTCAAAATAGTTTCGGTCGTTGCGAACAAGACGCAGAGAGGAGTCCATTTCTCGTTCACCACGACGTATCCAGAATCCTCGGTTGCTTCTGCGACCGTTGAAAGCCTCGACAAGAGCTTCACTCGTTCGTCATCGGACGGCGGGTGCGACATATTCGTCGGCAACGCATCGTTCTCCTATCTCCCGGACATCGGCGACCAAATTGACGTCCTCCTTACGGCGACAACTTCCGACGGCTTCACATGCACTTGGGGAGGGACCGTCGTTGTCGACCTCGGAGGCTTCTACGGCGAGGCGCCGACCGTCACATGCACGGTGAGCGGCACGCTTGCCGTCGTTTCTGCCACAGCGCCGACCGGGATGAGCATCACTGGCGCGTGGCTCGTCGTGCCAAGAGGGCATGGCGACCGGTACGTCGAACTAACTGGAAGCCAGCCGTGGCTCGTCATGCCACCGCTCGGTGTTCCATGGCGCGTTCTTGTGACGGCAAACGCAGCCAACCGATGGGGGTTCGACTCCACAATTCGTGACGCAATCGTCGAGGATCCGCCATCGTATCACGTCACTTCGCAGGATGGGCGCCACGACCTTGTCATGAAGTATCGGAAGACCGAGCCCGGCGTGTCGTTCATCCCAAGCTACACGAGGTCGAGGTCCGAGACCGAGACATATTCGCGAGAGCGTCCGGTTTACGCCTATTCGGACGTTACGAGAGGGCAGCTCCCACTAATTGCCGACCTTGTGGACGGCGAAGGACTGGATGAGGCCGACTGGGTTGCCCACGCAAGTCACGTCTACGTGCGAGGGCCGCACGGGTTCTGGGCGCAATGCGCAGTCGACTCGGTGCGAATGGACATATCCTCTCCTGAATCGCAGGAGGTGCAAGTCAATCTGTCCGAGGAGGTGTGGTGACGATGGCCGTCGATTGGTCGCGAGGTGATATTTCTCATCGGCTTTCAGTCTTCATGCTCGACCCGTCAAGCCTGTCTGTGCGTGGGCAGGCAAAGGGCGTGGTCGCTTCCGGCGAGCTATCGCTCGACTACTACTCGGACACTCGCGCATCTGCTGATATTTCCATAATAGCAAAGGTCGGCGAGCAGCCTTGGGACGGCACGGCGGCCATGCGACTGGTCAGGACGACGTATGACTATACGGGAATTCTCGATGAGTCTCCTCTTGGGACATTTTTCGTAAAGCCAGACGAAAACGCCGTGTCGTGGAGCGACTATGGCGACATGAGGACGTGGACGTTCCAGCTCGTAAGCATTCTATACGGAATAAAGACCCAAGTGCTTACTCGTCCGCTCGTCCTCGGCAAGGGAAGCAAGGCCTTGAGTACTGTAAAGTCCAGATTCAAGAGCCCCATCGGCCGAACGCCGTTCGTCGACGGAAACGCGAAAGATTACGGGTTCTCTAGCGCTGTCGAGTACGACGCCGGAACCAGCGAGTTGTCAGTCTTGATGGATATTCTCGACAAAGCAGGTGACCGGCTTTCTGTCAATGAGCTCGGTACGCCGACGGTAAAGCGGTATACAGCTCCGTCAAAGCTCGGCGCCACATTCACCGTCGACTCCGCCGACCCCAGGACGCTTCTCGTTGGTCCTGTCGACGGCGGAGTCGCTCGGCAGGCGGTGCCCGAGAGGGTTATCGTGTCGAGCACCGGAACGTACAAAGATGAGCAAAAGACATTCTACGCCGACGCGAAGGCTAAGAGCGGTCACTGGTCAACGCATGCCGTCCGAGGATACACACTGGACGACTACAGGAACGTTTCCGACATGGAGCCATTCACTCAAGCGCAGGCTCAAAAACTCGCAAACCAGTATCTGAAGGAGCAGCAGGACAACATCGAAGAATCCTTGGCTCACTCCCTTCTGTATAGGCCGCTGAAGGATGGCGACGTCGAAAAGCTCACGCACGGCGGCGAGACTCGTCGATGGCTCATCTCGTCCGCCGACCTTGACTTGTCGTCATGGATTTGGAGACTGCAACTGAAAGGCGGTTGGTCGTGAACCAAGACCTTCACGCGCTTGGGAAAGCGTTGTTTCCCGATTCGGCGTACGTCGTCTCGCAAGGGCTTGGCGGGATTATTCCGGCAACTACGGTGGAGGCCGTGGCTACGACGAACTCCGCAGGTGGGTTCGTTACTGTAGACTTTGGAGGCTCGACCTTCGGCGATGAGGGACAGGCAGTCAAAATACCGACTTCGTCCGTCGTTTTCGAAGGACAGCGTGTTCTCGTGACCGTCCAAGGCGGCGTTCCGGTTGACTGCACCGTCATCGGCTGGGGCGATGTAGTGAACAGAGCTGCGACAGACGCAGTTACGGCAGCGGAACAGGCACGGCAGAGTGCGTCCGCCGCGTCAGTTGCGGCTTCGGCCGCTCAGTCAAGCGCAAATGTTGCCGCCTCCGCTGCCGCGAGCGCTCAGACTGACGCCGGGACAGCGGCCTCGGCGGCATCGTCTGCCAGACAAGACGCCTCCGCGGCACAGTCTTCGGCGGCGCAAGCCCAGTCCGATGCTTCTGCGGCGAACGCTGCCGCAACACAAGCGCAGTCTGACGCGTCCGCTGCCAGCACTGCTGCCGGCCTCGCGCAGGTAGACGCCGCAGAGGCGAAGACGTCAGCGTCCGAGGCCAAGGCGAGCGCAAACGCGGCCTTGACGAACCTCTCCGTCATGGAGGACGTCATGGGCACGCTGTCGTGGATATCCGAGCACGGCTCCTACGTAAAGACCACGGATACGTCCGTCCAGGATGGCAAGGTATATTTCGAGCTCGTCGACGGGAACTACGTGCCTGTCGTGAACCCGACGGGCAACCCGAGGTCACAGAACTGGTACGTGCTTGACGTCTCGAGCTCCCAGAGCGACTACATCATGGCGCACCTCGCCGTTACTTCCGCCGGCCTGTGGGTTCTCCCCTCGGGCATCGATGGCAGCTCGGCGCAGACGTCGAGCGGATACAAGGTCCTCCTGTCCAACGCCGGGATGTCGGTATACGACCCCACCGGAGCCGTCGTCGCCACGTACGGCGGCAGCATCCAGTTCGACTCATCGAGGGACTGGTCCATCGGCGACGAGAACGCGTTCATATTCTACGACGCCGAGACGAACACAATCCAGATCGGCGGAGCCAACGTCACCCTCGGCGGCAAGGCCCCGGCGGATCTCCTGACGAGGGTTGATGTTTCCGTCTCGCAGACCTCCTCCGGCGCCGACATCACCGTCAACGGTGACACCGTCCACCTAGAGAACGGCGCGACAGGCGCCACCGGACCGCAGGGCCCCGTCGGTGCCACCGGCGCTACCGGAGCGACCGGGGCCAAGGGCGATACCGGGGCCACAGGCGCGACAGGTGCCAAGGGAGATACGGGAGCCACCGGCGCTACCGGAGCGACCGGGGCCAAGGGCGATACCGGGGCGACCGGCCCGAAGGGCGACACGGGCGCCGTTGGTGCGACCGGTGCCACGGGACCAGAGGCCGTCGTGACCATAGCCCCGACCGCCATAAACTGGCAGGCCGGCACCGCGACCCTGCAGGCCACCCTCCGCGTCAACGGCACGGTCAAGACAAGCGGCGTCACGTACGAGTGGACGAAGGGCACGGACACCGAGTCCCTCGGCACCGCGCGGACGCTCGCCGTCACCGACCTCAACGCCACGTACAACTGCACGTGCACATGGTAGGAGCAACATGAAGATATTCATCGCCGTCCCGACATACGAGAACATCACGCCCGACACGTTCAAGTCCATCTACGGCCTCGACCACTGCGGGCACTGGCTCGTGTTCGACTATGTCAGGGGATACGACGTCGCCACCGCGCGCAATCGCATCGCCAGGCAGACGATGGACGAAGGGGCCGACTACGTCCTCATGGTCGACAACGACGTCGTGCTCCCGTCGGACGCCCTTCGCAACCTGCTGGACGAGCCGGTCGACGTGTGTCTCGGATATTATGCGCACCGGGACGCCGACAACGTGTACCGGGGGAAAACGTGCGTGTGCAAGCTGTACGACGAGAGCGGCAAGAAGCACTTCAACTACCCGCTTGAGTCCGAGTACACGGACGACGAGATGCGCGAGCTTCGCGAGTCCGGCGTCAGGCGCGAGCTCATCCACGGAGGTGGAATGGGATGCGCCCTTGTCAGGGCCGACGTGTTCCGCCGTATCGAGTTCCCGTGGTTCTCGTGGGTGACGTACCGCGACGGTGGGATGCTCTCGGAGGACCTGTCGTTCTGCGAGAAGTGCCGCATGGCGGATATTCCGATCTACGTCGACCCGCGCGTCGGTTGTGGACACCTTCTGAGGCACGTGCAGGCGGTGATGTGACGTGGCGACCCAGACCGGCTCCATCGACCTCAGCGTAACGAATGCCGTCCACCTGACGGCGCAGGCCGAGTGGGCGAGCGACCTCGAGAGCTACGCCACCAAGAGCGACCTGCAGGTGAGCGCCGACGGCATTCGCTCAGAAGTGTCGGAGACGTATGCCACCCAGTCTTACGTTACGTCGGAAATAACGCAAACCACCGGTGCATTCGAGCTCACGTTCTCGACGTATGACTCCGCGCTAGCAGAGCTGAGCGACACGGTTGACGGGATGCCGACAGCCGAGGACTTCGCGGCGTTGGAGAACACGTTCGTCTCCGCAACCGACGAGCGGCTGGCGTGGCTCAATGTCACCACGGACGCGCAGGCCCGCCCAGTCCTCTCGCTCGGCACGTCCAACTCCGAGTACGTCGCGGAGTTCAACAACGAGAACCTGGTATTCAAGAGCGGCGACCGCGAGCTTGCGACGCTCGGAGGCATCGACGGCCTCCACGCCCCCACCATCGCGACTGACGAGAGCGTCAGCTTCAACGACTGGATTTGGGAGCGACGAAGCAACGGCCACCTGACGCTCAAGTACATCGGAGGTGATGCGTAATGGCTGGAACGGGCTGGGGAAGCTACAGCTCAATCTCGTCGTCGCGGCGCGTGCAGTCGTACAACGCATACACTTGGTCGAGCGACAGCACCAAATGCGTATACACCGTCACGGGGCAGGCCAGGGACGGCGACGGCTCTGGGTATTACCACGCTTCGTTGTACACCGCATATGTCTCCATCTTCTACAAGGTCGGCTCAGGCTCGTGGACGCAGATAGGCACCACCAAGTCTGGCGTGCTTGACGGCTACGGTTCGGCTGTCGGCACGGTAAGCGGGTCGGTTACGATCAACCGCACCACGGCAGCACAGACCATCTACTTCAAGACCGAGGTACGCAGCAAAGACAACGCCTACTGGTCGGTCGCAACGACGCAATCGACCGACACCCTCAACGCTCTTGCAAGCTATACCATCAGCTACAACGCCAACAGCGGAAGCGGCGCACCATCCTCGCAGACGAAGTGGTATGGAAAGACGCTAACGCTTTCGGGAACGAAGCCGACGAGGACGAACTACAACGTCCTCGGGTGGGGGACAAGCTCTACCGCAACGACCGCCACGTACCAACCTGGCGGCACCTACCCAGCTAGCAACAACGCAAACGCCACGCTCTACGCCGTATGGAAACTCGCGTACAAGGCGCCGACGATCTCAAACCTCGTGGTCTACCGTGCGTCTGACGCAAATGGCACCGCTGACGACGAGGGCACATACGCCCACATGACGTTCGGCTGGTCTGTGGACACGTCCATCTCGGGCAACGCTGGAAGCAAGTACCTCTGGGCGGTCAAGCCAAAGGAAGTGTCATCGTTCGGCACGGACACCGAGGTGCCCATCAGTGGAACATCGGGAAGCGTGTCGGTGTCGCTCGGCTCGGGCTCCTCGGTTGATGGCTCTTACGACGTGCGGCTGACCGTGGTGGACACGAGCAGCAACACGATCAATTTCACCACGAAGTACGCCGTCCTCACGCCAGCGTTCTTCACGCTCGACTTCGGCAGGGACGGCCACTCCATCGGCGTCGGCACGGTGGCGAGCGAGGACGCGGATGGCGTGGTCTTCGGCTCCGGCATGCCCGTCACGCTTCCGAAGAGGGACGGGACCATCGAGCGGAACACGACGAACTGCTCGTCTCTCGGCACGTCCTGGCTCGGCACAAACGGGGTCGAGGCGTCGGTCAGCTTCATCGACGCGAAGCTGGCGAACGCGCTCGCGTCAAGCGGAAACGTCGTCGTGGCGACGCTCCCGGCAGGATTCCGCCCGCGTGCCAACCGATACATCTGCTGCATCGAGAAGGCGGGCCTCTGGGCGCGCATAACCGCAGGCGGCGAGGTGCGCATCAGCAACCGAACAGGCGCGTCATATTCTGCGGGCAGCACGTTTACGTTCTCCGATAGTTATTACGTTTAGAGAACACATTGACTGATCATTCTGTAGGTAACTCCGCCATGTTTGGTTTGTCGGACATGGTCTTTAAAAAAGATTAGGAGCGAACATGAATTATATTCTCCCGGAGAAGCTCTATCTGGTTCTGAAGTGGGCCGGACTCGTCGCGTGTCCAGCCATTGCTGTCTTTTACGGTACGGTTGCTCCTGCTTGGGGCTGGCCTCACACTGAGGCCGTGGTCCTTACCGTCAACGCTATCGGCGTGCTCATCGGTGCTCTTATCGGCGTCTCGCAGATTACGGCGAAGGGGGTCGATGTCGAGTGATCTACGACAAGATGCCCGAGATGGACGACGAGGAGACCGAGGCCATGGGGGCAGGTGATCCCGATGGCGATGTGGATGTGGACTAAGAACTACACCAAGGGACGCTCTGGATATTCCATCGTCGCAATCGTGCCGCACATCTCGTGCTGCTCGAGCATCGGGGCAATCGACAACACCTTCGGCCCCTACAGCTCCCGCAAGGTCAGCACACATTACGCCGTCTCTGACAGCGTAACACACCAGTACGTCTCCGAGTCCGATACCGCGTGGTCTGTTGGCAATTGGCCGTGGAACTGCAAGACTATCTCCATCGAGCATGTCGGCACCACCGCCAACCCGCCGTCGAAGGCGTGTCTCGACCGTGGCGCTCAGCTCATGGCTGATATTGCCTACCGCATGGGGTGGAAGAAGCTTACCCTCGGCTCGAACGTCAGGTTGCACAGGGAGTTCGCGTCGACCGCGTGTCCCGCGAACATGGACTACCAGTGGGAGATTGCACGCGCCAACGTCTACCTCGCGGCCAAGTGGGCC
Source organism: Eggerthellaceae bacterium (assembly GCA_017460365.1). Taxonomy (GTDB): domain Bacteria; phylum Actinomycetota; class Coriobacteriia; order Coriobacteriales; family Eggerthellaceae; genus UBA9715. Next base: position 17,257 of record JAFUBE010000786.1, on the reverse strand, counting down.
GGCAAGAAGAAGGAGGAGAAGTTGTACTACCCCGGTCAGGTGAAGAAGGGCAGCAAGGGCAACGCCGTAGCGGTCCTTCAAGGCCTCCTAAACATGCGAAACGGCGCTGGCATCAAGATTGACGCCGATTTCGGAAGCTACACCGAGAAGTGTGTTAAGGCGTGGCAGACCAAGGTCGGGCTGTATCCTGACGGCATCTGCGGCGCCAAGACGTGGCCGACGCTGCTCGGTGACTAGCAGGATATTTCATCCCGCATGGCGAGAGGTCCTCCCGTGAAAAGTCGACGCGAAGCGTTTGTCGACAGAGCTCTTTACTATGCAAATGACGATTCTCACGGATATTCACAGAAGCCTCCGTCCGGCAGATGGGGACCAGATTTCGACTGCTCGTCACTGCTGTACCAGGCGGCGAACGACGCTGGTTACCCCGTCGGGACTGGGCGTGACAAAGTGAGGTTCACAGGAACGATGCTCAAGGACTTCGAAAAGGCTGGCTTCCAGATCCTTCCCTTTGCCAACGTTGGAATCAGTGACCTCGAGATCGGAGATATTCTCCTAAACCTCGCGTTGCACGCAGAAGTGTACGTCGGGGGCGGAGAGAGTGTCGGTGCCACGGGCAGTGAGACAGGCGGTTACGTCGGCAAGGCCGGTGACCAGACCGGGCACGAGATAGAACGACACCCTGTAACGACCTTCGACAAGGAATGGGATTATATTCTCCGCCCTCCCGCCGACGATGAAAAGACGGAAGAAGGTGACAAGCAAGTGCCAGTGTACAACACCACGCCAAACAGCGGATGGCCGCAGACCACTGTCCCTCAGGGCTACATGTACCCGCAGGGTTGGAACAACGGATATTCGCAGGGCATGGGTCGACCGATGTATCAGGGCTATCCTCAGGGCAACCTCGGTCAAATGAACGGATATTCGCAGGCAAACACGGGCTATCCTCAGGGGATGACCAACGACCTGCCGTTCGTCATGGGCATCGAGGGAGCGAAGAACTTCCGCGGCGATCCAAACTCGAGGAAGGCGCTCTTCGACGAGGACAAGCCTCTGATGTACGTCGTCAGCTTCGACCAGCAGGGGAACTGCAACGGCATCCGAGTGTTCCGTTTCGAGGAGTGCTCGGAGGAGATGCCTCAGCACCTGTCCCCGCTGATGCAGGGTCAGCAGATGCCGATGGGCGGTGACATGGGGCAGACGGCTGACTTCATCACCCGCGAAGAATTCGAGCAGCTGAAGGAGATGCTCCATGGCAAGTCCGCTAATGCCTCCGAATCTGGGGCAACCAACGCCACAGCGACCGCCGGTCGGTCCCGTTAACATGGCGCAGCAACTTATATTCAACAAGCTATACCAGGCCAACCCTCGCTTTAGGCAGTTCGCTGATTCGATGCGAGGGCGTTCTCCCGAGGATGCGTTCCGGGAGCAGGGCCTGGACTATGCGCAGTTCCAAAACATTAACCCGAACCAAGTGAGAAACCTCTTGGGCTTCTGATTGGAGGAGCATAAATGGGAGAGAATGCTATTGGCGGTGGCGGAATGGGTCCGGCAGACGTTGCGGCCGTCATGCGTGGCAACGGTTACGGCGACGGCTGGGGTGGCAATTCGTGGTGGATTGTCATCCTGTTCCTCGCGATGATGTGGGGCGGCAACTGGGGCAACAACGGCTTCCAGAATGCCATCGGCTACGAGAATCTTGCCACGTCGAACGAGGTTCAGCGCGGTTTCGACAACCAGAACTCCATGGCGAACCAGCGTGATATTCTTGCGGCGATTAACGGCAACTCGCTGCAGGGCATGCAGAACGCAAACCAGAACGCGCAGTATCTGATGGGCATGTTTACTGACAAGTACAACGAGCTCCAGCGTGATATTTCTGGCGTTGCAATGATGCAGCAGCAGACCAACTTCAATCAGCAGCAGTGTTGCTGCGACATCAAGCAGGCCATCCAGGCAGAGGGCAACGCGACTCGAGCCATGATGCAGCAGAACAAGATTGAGGCGCTTCAGCAGCAGGTCAACGACCTCAACCTTCAGGCTCAGATGGCTGGCGTCGTGCGCTACCCGATGTCGACCTCGTATAACGCAGGCTATAACCCCTTCTGCAACTGCAACAGCTTTGGCATGTAGGGGATGATGTAAGTGATTATTCTGACTAACACGGCTAGCCAGACGCTTGCGCCTGGTCAGTCACTTACATTTAACACGGTGTTTCTCCACACCGGTTGCGCCGAGTGCCATCGCCCGAACACGGGCTCGGTCATCCTTCGCCAGCAGCAGGCCATTTACAACGTGCATTTCAGCGCGAACATCGGCGCCTCGGTGCCTGGACCCGCGCAGCTTGCGATTGATATCAACGGCTCGCCGCTCATCGAGACAACCATGGTCTCGACCACCGCGGCCTCTGGCGACCTCAACAACGTCGCCAAGAACACCGCCGTTCGCACGTGCTGCTGCGGCCCGGAGACGGTGACCGTCACGAACACTGGAACGGCCGAAGTCGTCGTGGAATCGCCAACGCTGTTCATCAGGCGTCAGGCTTAGAGTCGGTGATGCTGCATGGTCGAACTCAACCCCATTGTCAACATGGTTCTAACCGTTGTCTGCGCAGTCATCGCCTCCAACGGATTTTGGACGTGGTGGATGCACCGGCAAGACAAGAACAGCGCAACAAACAGACTGCTAATTGGCCTCGCTCACGACAGAATCATGACCCTTGGCATGCAGTATATTCACCAGGGCAGCATCACTGCCGATGAATACGAGAACTTCAGAACATATCTCTACGAGCCATACCACGACGCAGGCGGTAACGGTTCGGCCACGAAGATCATGGCTGAGGTAGACCGCTTGCCGATTCGTTCTTCGAGCGAGGACTTCAAGTCTTAGGTCATCCGTCGTGCGCTGCGCCTTCCCCTTCTCCTTCCTTGACTGCCTTTCCGCCTCCTTTCTCAGTCATATTTGCATGCGCACGGCAATGACGCGCCCCTCCTCGGTTCAAAAATCGGGGAGGGGCGTTACGCTTCGTGGTGAACCATGGTCGTTGGTTGATACACCGCTCCTACATCGGACGGATATTTGCGCAGGTAGACGATGGTCTGTATGATTACCGCCAGTAGTTGAGGCCTGCTCCGCACACCTTGGCATATGTATGTCTACCTGCGGACTTAATAGCCATTAGTCGTCGGTAAAAGCGGCCGATTGTAGGATATTCTTGCATTACTTCTACATCATTCCTACATCGCTCGTTCCTACACAAAGTTCAAGATTCGAAGTTCAAATTTTTCCCGGCGGGGATTTTTCGCAAAACTTGCCGGTCCTCTTATGAGAAGGAAAGCAAGTTTATACGGAGGTTGGGTAGGGATTGCAAGGAGTATTAGTTTTGCAATTTCCGCAAACCCTCTTCTTTTTCTTCGCAGGTTTTGCAACTCCTTTTACGGGACGGTTTGCCGACTTGAAAGGAGACATCATGGCAAACAAGATGAGCATCATCAGCGAAGTAGAAATGGAAACGGTCAACGAACTGTTGAAGAACGCAACCGATGAGCAGAGGAACTCCATCATGCGGTTCGGCGCCCAGATGTATCATGACGGGTGGTCGGACAACTGTGGCAAGTTCTTCCTGGCGGGCGTCTTTGTCGGCGTTGTCGTTGCCATCACGCCAATCGTTGAGGAGAAGCTTCGGAACCGTAAGAAGGCCGACAATCAGTAGACCGTTCGAAGAGGAGATGCCACGTGATTATTTGCGTGGCGTCTTCTTTCTTTTCGCAGGTTTTACAGCTCCTTTTATGGCAGGAGGTAGAACACCGAAAGGAGCAGAAATGAGTTCTCAGTATTGCGTGACGATCTTTGTCAAGGGCTGGCCAAATGGCGAGGAGGTCTATGGACCATACGCGAGCGACATCGAAGCTCGCAAGGTTCAGACTCGACTCATCCAGGATGCCCTCAGAATTGGATTCGAGCGAAGGGCGATTCGTTGTGCGGTTAGGGTTCTGTATCAGGTATAAGCCTACGAGGGCCCGTTGAGTAAGAAAAGCGGGTCCTCTTGGGTTTTCGCGACGGATATTTCGGCAAACCCTCTTCTTATTCTTGTTTACAAAGCCGCAGGTAAACGGCTTGTTCTAAGCCATTCTAAGGCCCGCAAATTGTCGCGGTGGACTACTACACCCGGATATTTCGAGTTTTCAACAGTTCTCGTATCACCCAATCTTCGAAAGTTCCTTGGCGAGCCATTCAACGGTCCTGTCGGTGTAGATATTCTCCTACATTCGCAAAATTTGCAAGTCGCATTATGGAGACGGACTTACGGTTCGATTCCGTAACAGCGACGGGCGCTATCCATCTTCTTTTTCTCCGCAAATTACGCATGCCGTATTACGGAGACAATCCGCAAACAACGAAAGGAGAAGTCATGTTTGATGCGGTATACGTTTGGTGCGTGTGGATGGTGGCGTCGTTCTTCGGAATCGGAATTGGCGTGATATTTGGCTTCGGGCTCGGCGAGCGTGCCGGGTACGAGAAGGCAAGGTCGGCCATCAAGAGGATTAAGAGCCGTTACATCCGCAACAGCGCGGACCGGACCGAACAGATTCGCTTTGTCGATTGAAGCGAATTGGGGCCAAGAAGGAGGGGACTGTGTTTGACACGGTCTCTTCCTTTTTGTTTGCAAATGAGAAAGGGGAAGTATGGCAACAGAGGAAAGGAAACTGGCCGAGCGATTGGTTGCCTACAACGCGGTAGGCGCGCGCATTACCGGGCTCGTGGGTGATATTTGCCGCATGACCGGTCTTGCGTGGAACGAGGTTAGGGACGGCTTAATTGATGCCGTTGTGAGTGATGTCGAGTCGATGTTGAAAGAGGGAAAGCGATGACTAAGAACAAGTCCGATTTTACAAAGAAGTCCATGATTCTGTCCATTCTTACTGGCGTTGGTGTTGTAGCAACTGGCGTCCTTGCAGCTTATTGCGCAAAGAAGGACGATGACACCAGACCGACAAAGCAGCGCGCCATAAACTATGCACCAGCAATCGTGTCCGGAACCGTGACTATTGGGCTTGTTATTGCAAACGCCAAGGTCTCGTCTGCCGAGGTCGCGGCTCTAACGGCAGCTTGCGCTGGACTCATCACGAAGCTCAACGATTATCGCGACGCCGTTGACGAACATGAAGTCTGTGGCGAGTATGCGACTGATATTGACAAGAAGTTCGCCCGCAATCGAGCCGAACGCGTTCTAAACGCCACGCCGTATCAGCATGCTGATGATATTGCCACGTTTATCGACAGCTACACCGGCATGTCGTTCGAGGCGTCCTACGAAAAGGTTCTCGAAGCAGAGAAAACGCTAGTCGAACGGTACAACGACGACAAGCCAGTGGCATGGTGCGATTTGCTGTTCCTTGCAACGGGGAGCCGTGACACCTATAACTCCAACCTCGGTCCTGAAATCGGTTGGTCAAAGGCCGCGATGGAAGATATTCACGGAACGTGGTACGGGGACCAGACAGACGTCACGCTTCCGCCACTCGAAATCACGAACACCAAGCTTGCTGACGGCCGTTGGAAGATCAAATACAGCTTCATGCCGGAGTGGTGCTACTACGAATACTAGGAGTAAACGATGGACGAGCGTGGCATGGAGGTGGACGCATGAGCGAGTACGTGGTCTGCCCGCACTGTCATAATCCGCTTTCTCAACATGAGTGGGTGAAGGTCGTGCGGTGCAGGGATTGCAAGTATTTCGTAACGAACATCCACGGGAGCTATTGCAAGAAGTCGATTTCGACCATCAGCGACCCGAATGGCTTCTGCGCTTGGGGAGAGAGGAAGGATGCATGAGCAAGTACGGGCACGTTAAGTACGTAGACACGAGAGACTACGGCGACGCCTTCGTGGAGTTCACTGCGTCGTTTCTCGTGAGACGGGATATCGCCCTCGATTTCATGGACGCGTTGATATCTCACTGTGACAAGGCGAAGCGAGATCCAATCGGGGCAATTCTTGTGTACAGCGATAGCATGGAGGATGATGCATGACCGCGACCGATACCGGAAGTTCTTCTGGCTCCTGGATATTCGACAACGCAACAGATTTGGAGATAAGAGATGACCGACGTACTTCTAATCGTGGCGGCAGTAGTCGCTCTTGTCTGCGTGCTGATCGTCTTTGCGAAAAGGCAAATCAGCCGCATGACATTGGGGACTTTCCACATCGATGACTCCGGCAAGGCCTCGTTCAACGGAGTGTTCGAGTTCGAGCGTATGCCAGAGGATATTTGGAACAGACACTGGATCATCATGCGAGTGGAAAAGACAGACCTCTCTCTTCCCAACGAGCGCAATCGCAGAAATGACAGCTCGTATTACGGAGGCTTTAGCAACCAGGAAGAAAGGGGTAAGGCAAATGAGCGTTGAGGATAAGAGAGAGAAAGTCTTGGAGCGTATCTACGACGACATGCTTGACATGGACTCTCTAGCGCTTGAGGAAGCCCAGCGACTTAGTGATATTGCGGACACGCTTGAGAGAGCGAGGGACAACGACCTGTGCCGGGTTCAAGAGGCTGACATCAAAGACCTTGAGGTCATTGAGCGGACTCAACAGGACAAAAGCAGGCGACGTGAAGCCATCGCGGATATTTGCGCGACAGCCATCACAAACATCGTTTGGACCTTCTTTATGGCGTACGAGATGCACAAGACTCGCAAGTTCGAAGAGAAGAACGTCGAGACCTCCTCGGTGTCCAAGTGGCTCAAGAACTCGTTCCCGAAGATTCGGGCACTCTAAGTCTCAAAGGGGAGAGCGCAAGATAGGCAAGCGCTCTTCTCTTTCCTCTACTCAGATGAGCAGATACTACGAACGCCCGGATATTTGGGAGCGGCCGAAGCATGGGCGATCTTACTACTGTGAGCACCCGCTATACCTCCGAGGAACCTTATACTCCGACGGGTTCCGTGGTCTTGTCGTCATACAGCAACGATTTGACCCTCATTCTCGACGTACGTGGTGGAATGAGGTCGACCCTTGGCTCGTCGACGAGCTGTACCTCGCAGACGGTTTCCGCGAGTTCTTCGACGAACACGCCGCGCCCGACGTCGAGGGTCTGTATCCGACATATTCTGTCCGCCAGGTCATGAACGCCCTCGGCATGAGACCAATGAGGAAGCAGCGCTGGGAGACGGTGTTCGACCACAGCCCCATATGACGCTTTCGAATTCGCAACACCTGCAACCCCTATTACGGGGGCATGCGCCAACGCGAAAGGAGAAGCGTATGGAAGGACCAACGGACTTTGCGCCTGGCTGATATTCCAGGACGCAAGGCGACGCAGTCAAGAAACGGCATCGGAAGACACACGATTCAACGACTGGTTGTCGGAAGGAGACATCGAAAGCAAACAAGAGTTCAGTCAAGTTGCAGAGATTCTATCTAGATAATTGACGAGAGGAATGAGTGTAATGAACATGAAGCAGATCAACCTTGACTCTGTCCGCACCGTTGTCCTGAAGAACAAGGACAAGGCGAAGAAGTTCGTCGTCGACAACCTTCCCAACATCTTCTCCTGTGGCGCTGTGGCAAGCCTCGGCGGAGCGGTGTACCTGACTGCGGTCGGGATGCACAAGGCCGATGATATTCTCGCGGCTGAGGAGAAGCGCCTTGAGGAGACGCTCCCAGCGTACGACGGGACCGAGCTCACGTTCGCCCGCAAGGCCGAGCTTGTCTGGAAGGAGTTCATCCCGGCAGGTATCGCCACGCTGGCGTCCGGGATATTCATCGTTGCGTCTAACCGCGCTGGCCACGAGAAGTACATGGCCATCCTCGGTGCGTATGAGCTGAGCAAGAAGGCGTTTGACGAGCTCAGCGCAGCTCAGACTGATATTCTCGGCGAGGAGAAGGCTGCCGAGATTGAGGACAGGGTCTACGCGAGGAGGGCTGAGGCCCTTCCTGCGGTGCCGAGCACCGCCATCCCGAACGTTGACGGTTCTTCGAACCCGACGCTGTTTGTCGAGTTCCTCACGGGAACGGCATTCTATGCGAACATCGAGACTATCTATCATGGTTTCAACTTCGTGAACCACGAGAGGCAGCACTACAACTCGGTTAGCCTCAACGAGCTGCTCGATGACTGGGGCGTCGAGACGAACCAGATTGCCATTGGCAACCAGCTCGTTTGGCAGAACGACCTCGACCGCGGCGGGATGATTGAGCCAAGGTTCAAGTCTGGCTTCTACCACGGCGATGAGAGTATGCCGTGCACTATCATCGGGTACAACATCGAGCCCGAATGCACGACTGACTACCACACTCGCTTTGACGTGTAAGTCACTTGGGATGAGTCCGTTTGACACGGGCTCTTCCCTTTTCTGATATTTGCGAAGGAGGTTAAGCATGCCCTCGGAGGAGTATCCAAGCAACTCTTATAAGGCCAAGGAGAGCAGCCTCGTCAGGGAACGGACGTCGCTTGATGATGCAAGCGTGGCTGCGGCCGAAAAGAAGCCGGCAAAGCCCAAGGGTGTCGTTACCACGAGGCCACCGTCGACGTTCGGGGCAGTCATGAAGGCCCTGTTTCCGGATGGAATACGTGGCATCAAGGATCACTTCATCTGGGACTTGCTTGTTCCAGGTATGCAGAACATGCTCTACAACGGGTGGCAGGGCCTAGGCGACCTGATATTCAAGGGCGGCGTGTCTCAGAGAAACAGTGCGCCGGGACGGACGTCGTACGAAAAGGCGTACAGGCATGCGTCAACGTTCCGGTCATATTCTGACGACGATGACGGCTACAGATACAGGTCTGCTGACTTCCAGGAAGTGATATTCAGCAGCCGAGAGGAGGCCGAGCAGCACCTGAGGACCCTCAGAGACATGATTCGGCAGTACTCAGTCGTCACCATGCTCGACTATAACGAGCTTGTCGGAATCCAGACGCGCTCCACGGACTCCAACTACGGATGGATATCGCTCGAGACGGCCTACGTACAGAGGACGTTCGACGGGTACCGACTGGCTATGCCTCGACCTGTCCAAATCGACTCGAGACGATAGACGTGATATTCGACCACAGAGAAAGGATGACAAGAATGGGAATCAAGTCAGCATTCAACCGGCTGAAGTTCAACCTCAAGCAGGCGACCCCGGACATTCTCGTTGCCGCCGGTGTCGCGGCGAGCGTGGCTGCGGCCGTCGGGTTCTGCAGGCAATCTCGGAAGGCGATCCCGTTCATCGACAAGTACCGCGAGAACATCGAGAAGATCCGCTGCGCTCATGAGGACGCAAAGGACCCGGACTCCGCCGTCAGCTATGACGACAAGACGTACCGCAAGGACGTCATCGAGGAGACGGTCAAGACCGCAGGCAAACTCGGCTCCATTTATATCGTACCAATCGCCCTCGAGGCGGTCTCTATCGGCTGCTTCATCGGGAGCCATGGCATGATGAAGGAGAACAATGCCGCTATCGCCGCTGCCTACGCCGGCATCGCGGGAGAGCTCAAGGGGCTCCACGACCGAATCATCGAGCGCTACGGAGAGGCCGTCGACGCGGAGCTCACGCACGGCATCGAGGTCGTCGAGGAGAAGAGCATCGATCCAGACACCGGCTCAGAGATTACCGAATACAAGGCCGTGTCCAAGCGAGACTGGAACGACCCGAACTACTACTCGCCGTATGCAAGATATTACGATGAGACAGTTTCACGCTGGACGGACATGCCCGAGCACAATCACACCTGGCTCGTTGAGCTTGAGCATCTGGCCAATGTTCGACTTCAGCGTCAGGGATATTTGTTCCTGAACGACGTTTACGACATGATCGGGTTCGAGCGTTCCGAGGCTGGGCAGGTCGTCGGGTGGACATATTCCCGCAGCGGCAACAACCCATATGGCGACAACCGCGTAAGCTTCGGACTTGACCGAGTGGACAGGCCGGGTGTCAGGGATTTCATCAACGAGCGCACGCCGTACGTCCTCCTCGACTTCAACGTTGACGGCAAGATCCTCAACGTTCTTCCTCGCTAGGACTCGAGGTGAGTCCGCAAGAGCGCGACGTCCTGATATTCTCCGCTGGGGCCGTGACGGGAATCGCCGTTGCGGCCCTTCTCTTCCTTCTGAGGAAGGGTAGGCCGGAGCAGGGCGCCGATGAAGGCACGGATATTCCAGAGTGTCCGACCATTGTCGAGGACGATGGACAGATGAGGATTGAATTCGACGAGCCACGACAGTGGACCACATACAACAACCTCGTCGAAAGTCTCGGATATTTCAACTATTCCGACGTCTGTCAGCATGACAGACATGGCGAGATCGAGACACCAGAGAAAGACGGAAGCATACACCTAATAACGGAAGACGAGTATCTCGAGGGCGGATACAACGGATATTACGACCACGAGTCGCGAACGTTCTATGCCGACGGAATCCTTGCCGACAGTGTCACGGATGATATTGTCGACGAGCCGACCGCCTTGTCAACCATGGGTCCGTACGGCCTTGCCGACTACCTAAGCGAGAGGTTCGAGACGAGTGACGAGCCGCTCTACGTTGAGAACGACAACACATTCACACAGTATGAGGTGCTTTATGACGACCTTCCGTACAAGGAGGTGACAGGGAGGTGACGAATGGGTATTGATAATTGGGCCATCTACTTTGACCAGCTCTGCCAGATGGTCGTGAGCCAGCATACCCCGAGTCCTAGGGACTACACGCTCCTTCTCTGGCAACTGCACAACACGGAGTTCGTTCCGAAAGTCAGGTTCGACGAGAACCGCCTCAAGGACGCACTGATATTCCGCAGGCAGGTCACTGGTGTGGACATCGACCGCCCCGTTGGGATGTTCGAGATGATGGTGAGTCTTGCCGAGAGGATTGAACGGGACACCATGGGCGGAACGGCCGACTGGGACAGGACGGCCTATTGGTTTTGGGAAATGGTCGACTCACTAGGTCTGACGTTCATGACTAACAAGCGCTATGACAAGAACGCCGTGACGAGCATAGTCAGGCGTTTTCTGTCTGGCGGATATTCTCCAGACGGCAACGGAGGATTGTTCACGACAGCGAACCCGGACATCGATATGCGCAAGCGTGATATTTGGCGTCAGGCCGCCACGTACCTAAACGAAGTTCTCCGCGACGAAGGAGTACTCGAATGACCACATGAGAGGAGGCGATAGATGCTGGACTTTATGCGTGTCGGAGTCAAAGATACGAAGGCCGGCATCGAAGTGTATCCACGGTTCATGGTTAAGAAGACTACGGACCTCATGATACGTGGCGGAGACTTCTACGCCATTTGGAACGAAGACCGCGGTCTCTGGTCTACAGATGAGTACGACGCGGTAGCTCTCATCGATAGGGATATTCTGCAGTGGGCCGACGAGAACGGCTATGGCGACGCCAAGAAGCTCCTCATGCAGGACGCGGAGAGCGGCGTAATCGACCGGTGGCACAAGTATTGCCAGAGGCAGCTCCGCGACTCGTTCCATTCGCTTGACGACCGCGTGATATTCTCCGACACGGAGATTACGAAGGAGAGCTACGCGTCCAAGCGGCTTAGCTACCCATTGGTGGAATGCGCCACCCCGGCATACGACGAGCTCATGTCGACTCTGTACTCTGACGAGGAGCGAAGGAAGATCGAGTGGGCCATAGGCGCGATAGTCACCGGTGACAGTGTCAAGATTCAGAAGTTCCTCGTTCTGTACGGCGCCGCGGGAACAGGTAAGTCCACGGTCCTCAACATCATCCAGCAGCTGTTCGATGGATATTACGCGACGTTCGACAGCGAGGCGCTTGGCTCGACGTCGAACTCGTTCGCTCTCGAGGCGTTCAAGTCGAATCCGCTCATAGCCATCCAGCACGACGGCAATCTAGCCCGCATCGAGACGAACACGCGCATCAACAGCCTCGTATCCCATGAGGAGATGGCTGTCAACGAGAAGTTCCGTTCCGTGTATACGCAGCGCTTCAGGAGCTTCCTGTTCATGGGTACCAACAAGCCGGTCAGAATCACGGATGCCAAGTCAGGCCTCATCAGGCGAATTATCGACGTTTCGCCAAGCGGTGAAAAGCTCCCTTTCGAAAGATATTCGAGGGACATGGCGAAAGTGAAGTTCGAGCTTGGCGGAATCGCAAGCCATTGCCGCGACGTGTACCTCGAAGACCCGCTCTACTACGACAATTATATTCCGCTGAGGATGCTTGAGGGGACGAACGACTTCTACAACTTCGTCCTCGATTCGTGGGATATTTTCGACGAGGGAAGCGAGACGACGCTGTCGAGCGCATGGAAGCTCTACCAAGTGTACTGCGACGAAGCTAAGGTCGCCTACCCGTACCCGAAACGCGTCTTCAAGGAGGAACTCAAGAACTACTTCAAGGAGTTCCTACCGAGAGGCGTCACTGCCGACGGAACAAGGGTCAGGAACCTCTACCGGATATTCGCTCCTCCGGTCAACGAGGAGGAGAGCGCCGAAGAGCAGACGGCTAAGGCGCCGTGGATTGTGCTCGACGGCGACGGGCGGATATTTGACGAGGCCTGCGCGGACTGCAAGGCCCAGTACGCGAACGACCATGGCGTGCCGAGCCTCCCGTGGGACAAGTCCACGACGACGCTGCGTGATATCGACACGAAGAGGCTCCATTACGTGCTTCTTCCCGACGAGCACATCGTCATCGACTTCGACCTGAGGGGCGACGACGGAGAGAAGAACCTTGCCAAGAACCTGGCCGCCGCAGAGTCATGGCCTCCGACGTATGCCGAGGTCAGCAAGTCCGGAAACGGGCTGCATCTTCACTACATATTTGACGGAAACGTAGACGAGCTAGCAAGAAGCTACGCAGATGGAATCGAGATCAAGGTCTTCTCCGGGAAGAGCTCGCTCAGGCGGATATCTGCCATGACGAACTCTCTACCGATCTCGCACATCGGCTCTGGGCTTCCGACTGTTGAGAGAAAGGGGGTAAAGATGGTAGAGGGGCAGACGATTCAAAGTGAGAAGGGCCTGAGAACCCTCATCAGGAAGAACTTGGCGAAGGAGTACCACCCGGCAACCAAGCCGAGCGTCGACTTCATCAAGAAGCTGCTTGACGAGGCCTATGACAGCGGCCTTCACTATGATGTCAGCGACATGGCAGACGCGGTATACGTCTTCGCACTCAACTCCACAAACAACGCCAAATACTGTCTCGAGCAGTTCAGGCAGATGAAGTTCAAGTCAGAAGATGCGACGGAAGATATTTCGTTCGAAGCCGACGACACAATCATGTTCTTCGACTGCGAGGTGTATCCGAACTTCTTCTGCATTGTCCTGAAGCAGCCCGGCGAGGACGGCGGATATTTGGAGATGGTCGATCCGTCGCCAGAGAGGGTTGAGAGCATCACGAGGTTCAAGCTCGTGGGCTTCAACAACCGCAGGTATGACAACCATATTCTGTGGGGCCGCATCATGGGCTATACGAACGAGCAGCTATACAGGCTGTCACAAGACATCATCGCCAACAACAGCAAGGGCTTCAACGAGGCTCGCAACATTAGCTACACGGATATTTACGACTTCTGCTCGAAGAAGCAGAGCCTGAAGAAGTGGGAGATCGAGCTTGGCATTCACCACATGGAGATGGGAATTCCTTGGGACAAACCCATCACGGAGGAGCAGAAGAAGCTCGTTGTCGAGTACTGCAAGAACGATGTGGCGGCCACTGAGGCTGTCTTCAATGCCCGCCAGGCGGACTTCGTCGCGAGGGAGATTCTGGCCGACTTGGCCGGAGGCACTGTAAACGACACGACGAACAGCCTCACCACGCGCATCATATTTGGCAACGAGAGGCACCCGAAGCTCGAGTACACTGACCTCTCCAAGGAGTTCCCGGGCTACGAGTTCAAGCTCGGCGACGACCACAAGATGCACAACATGTACCGTGGGGCGGACCTTGGTTTCGGCGGGTACGTATACGCGGAGCCCGGCATCTACCACAACGTAGCGCTCCTTGATATCGCCAGTATGCACCCGAACTCGGCCATCAACATGAACTACTTCGGTGAGTACACGCAGCGGTACAAGGATATTCTCGACGCGCGAATCCTCATCAAGCACGGCGACTACGACTCCGCCCGTGGCCTGTTCGACGGCAAGCTCGCCAAGTACCTCACGGACGAGAAGCAGGCGAAGGCACTGTCGGGAGCGCTAAAGATTGCCATCAATGCAGTATACGGTCAAACATACGGGTCGTATGACAATCCGTTCAAGGACCCGAGGAACGTCAACAACATCATCGCCCTTCGGGGCGCTTTGTTTATGAAGACGCTTCAAGACGAGGTCGTCAAGCGCGGCTTCACGGTCGCCCACATCAAGACGGACTCCATCAAGATTCCCGACGCCACGGGCGACATCATCTCGTTCTGCATGGAGTTCGCCAAGAAGTACGGATATTCGTTCGAGCACGAGGCGACGTACGACAAGTTATGCCTCGTCAACGACGCCGTGTACATCGCGCACGGGTCTCCGCTCAGCGCGACGCATGCCGGCGAATGGACGGCAACGGGCAAGCAGTTCCAAGTGCCCTACGTGTTCAAGACGCTCTTCTCCAAGGAGCCGATTATATTCAGCGACCTGTGCGTGACGCAGTCGACGAAGGACGCCCTGTATCTCGACTTCGACGAGGAGCTTCCCGACGTGTCCGTCTACGAGCAGATGCTTGATATCTGGGACAAGGACCAGGAGAAGCTCACTGGCCGCAAGCGGAAGATGTACGACGAGGCCCACGGATATTTCGGCGAGCGAGAGAAGCTCGAGGCCAAGGTCGCCGAGGGACACAAGTACGTCTTCATCGGACGAGTCGGTGAGTTCGTGCCAGTCCTTCCTGGTAGCGGTGGAGGAAACCTCTACCGAGGCAAGGACGGCAAGTACTACACGGCAACCGGCGCCAAGGGATATCGCTGGAAGGAGAGTGAGATAGTCCGGCAGCTTCATAAGGAGGACACGGTCAACCGTGGATATTTTGACGTCCTGGTCAACGAGGCCAAGACAGCCATCGAAGAGTACGGAGACTTCGAGGCATTTGTGACTATAGACGAAGACGACGATCTTCCATTCTAGAGAGGACTGAACGAAATGGCTAACGCTATCAACACCCGCCCCGCCCGCAAGTACGTCGACGACCTCGTGATCGAGGACGCGCGAATCTTCTCCACCAACTTCGCAGGTCTCGAGAAGTCCTACAACGGACGCGTCGTGAACGGCGCAGGCAACAGGACGTTCTGTGTCAACATCCCCAATACCATGGCTACCGACGATCAGGGCAATGATATTCCGCTCAGCGAAGCGATGATCAACGACGGCTGGAAGGTGAAGATTCACAGGAACAGCGACGAGCAGGACGGCCCGTCCAGCTGCTTCATCCCCGTCAAGGTTCGCTTTGACGTTCGCCCGCCCGAGATGTGGCTCGTGACTGGCAGGAAGCGTACCCAGATCACCGAGGATATTGCCGACACACTTGACGGTCGCACATTCGACAAGGTCAACCTCGTCATTCACCCGTGGGTCAGGACCGACCCCGAGACCGGCGACCCGACCATCACGGCATATCTCGCCGAAGGCTGGTTCTACATGCGTCAGAGCCCGTTCGCCCGGGAGTGGGAAGACGAGCAGGAGGCTTGGGACAATGAGGAGGTCCCCTTCTAGGGCATCCTCGCACGCGATGCGTTGGTGGAGGGCTCGAGTTATTCGGGCCCTCCTTATATTTTCTGACTAGGAGATGAACGATGGATTCCAGGGGAAGATACCGCGGCACGAGCAACATGAGCGACGATGGGCTTATCGGCCAGTACAAGGAACTTGCGGCTCGAGTCATTGAGAAGGCTACGAACGATTACGTCACGACGCTTCTCAAGATAATGAGGCTCAGGAAGCGTGCATGCAGCGGCGGTGAAAGCGTAACGAGAGAGCTCAACTACGCCACCGGCAGGAGGCTCGAGCTCGAGCGATTCTTCCGAGGTGGATATTTTCAAACGCTGTGTAGCAAAGAGATCGACGGCCAAGAGGTCATTGACGTACTGCGCAAGCGCGTCGGTTTCACCCTTTGACGTGGATATTCGCAAAAACTGCAGCCCCTCTTATGGAGGTAGGAAACTCGTTCAAAGGAGGAACCAATGATTACTATCAACAACAACACCCTTCAGGTTGCCGGTGAGGCTGCTGAGAAGCTCGCCGAGGACGCGGCCCGCCAGGGAAAGATTCTGTTCGCGATTGAAGCCGCGAGCGCAGTCGTTTCCCTTGGCGCGGCCATCGCCATCTCGACGATGGAAATCATCGCCACCCGGAAGAAGATGAAGAGTGAGAAGGAAGAGAGCGTCAAGGACGCTCCAGCAGAAGAGTAGACGACCCCCAAGGGCTAAGAGCTCCTGTGATATTCGGCAGGGGCTCTTGCCCTTTGTTCGCAAAAACTGCAGGTCATCTTATGAGGTAGGTGACTAAGAAAGGAGAAAGCAATGATCACCATCAACCAGACTCAGCACATCGTTCAGCTCACTGAGGAGGAGGCGAAGCGAGTCGCCGAGGAGTCCATCAAGGACTACAAGAGCATGACTAGGACCATCACGGCCGCCGGTATCGTGGCGTGTGGTGTCTACGTGGCTCTTATGGTCCGCGACGCGATCCGGGTGGACGCCGCCAAGAAGAAGCTCGACGAGTCTGTCAACGAGATGCTGAACCTTCTGGCGAAGGGCAAGGACAACGCCGACACCGAGGCGTAGCCAACTACCTACCATGAGCAAGAGTTCTCGCTGAAAGCAACGAGGGCTCTTGCTCTTTGTCTTGTGATATTCGATGCTCTGACGATTCCAAATAGGAGAAAGCGAAATGATTAAGCTTGACGACTTCAACGAGGTTGGCGCCAGCAACCGTGGGCGCACCAACAAGACGTACATCTGGATCAGCGGAAAGAACTGCACGCTCAACTTCTCCCGCGACTTGCAGAAGGAGGCCACCCGGTTCTTCGGAACGAGGGTCATCGTCCGGACAAACGACGACCTCACCAAGTTTATCCTTCTTCGCGGTGACGGTCGCCTCGTCAAGGACACCCGAACGGTGTCCATCCCAGCTATTGCGAATGATATTCGCGAGAAGTTCGGCGACACCCTCCACTATCTCTACCTCAACGGCAAGTGGGAGGAGACCGACACGGGTATCAAGGTCTACCTTCTCGAGCTGTGCGGGAAGAAGTACGTCGAGGACGCCACCATCAGGACCGTCAAGGCG
>JAFUBE010000785.1 GCA_017460365.1 Eggerthellaceae bacterium | reverse complement strand
CGGCGAGCATCGAGGGCCTGCGCCTGTTGAACGAGGTCGGGTACGGCGACGGCGGACGCCCGATCACGCTCGTGTACAACCCGCCGACCGCCACGCTGCCGCCCGACCAGGCGTCGATGGAACGCGAGTACGAGCGTCGTCTGAC
Source organism: Eggerthellaceae bacterium (assembly GCA_017460365.1). Taxonomy (GTDB): domain Bacteria; phylum Actinomycetota; class Coriobacteriia; order Coriobacteriales; family Eggerthellaceae; genus UBA9715. The sequence continues at coordinate 3,218 of JAFUBE010000785.1, read as the reverse complement.
GGCCGATTACGGCGTGAGCTTCACGAATCTCGTCGCGATCACGAACAACCCAAGCGGGCGCTTCGCGGCGGCGCTCAACCGCAAGGGCAACCTGGAATCGTACATGAACCGCCTGATCGGCGCGTTCAACCCCGCGACCACCGCGTCGATGATGTGCCGCGACCAGGTGAGCGTCGACTGGGAAGGCAACCTGTACGACTGCGACTTCAACCAGGCGCTCGGCCTGCGCATCGAGGGCGGCGCGACCATCTTCGACTGGGCCCGCACCGCGCCCGGCGCACGTCCCATCGTGTTCGCGAACCATTGCTACGGCTGCACCGCCGGCGCCGGCTCGAGCTGCGGTGGCGAAACGGCGTAGACTGCCGAAGTGGCCCGCTGCATTAGAGGTTGTGCGTGGCGAAGTAGCGATTCACCGAGTACTTCGTCACGTTCGAACGGTTGATGACGCCAATCATGCGACCGCCTTCCATGACGGGTGCTTTCTTCAGGCGGCGGTCTGCTAGCACGCGCGCCACCTCGCCCATGCCGGCCGATGCGTCGACTGTAACGACGCCGTCTGTGGCGATCGCGGACACGGGCATTTGCATGAGCCGGGCGAGCGTTGCTTCGAAATCGGCGTTTTCGCGCTCGACCACGAACGAGTACGCGCTCTTGAATGCGGGCGTTTGGTCGGCCAGGTGGCGCATGATGTCGCCATCCGACACGAACCCGACGGGCTTGCCGGCTTCGTCGACCACGGGCGCACCGGAAATGCCCTTGTCGACGAACAGCCGCAGCGCGTCGGCGACGGTCTGCTCGGGCGCGAGGGCAAACACGTCGGTCTTCATGATGGAGCGCAGGGTCGAATCGTCCGTGCCGCTTTCCATGCTGGCGGATGTTCCAGCGGCGGGGGTGGCGGGGGAAACGGCCTTCTCGAAGCCGCGGATGCGCAGTGCCAGCACCAAACCGATGACAGCGACGATGGCCACCGCGATGCCCGCCCACAGAAAGCCCGACGACGACGCCGCGAACACGTCGGCGCCAGCGCTCATCTGGCTTGCGATGACGCTTGCGTAAATTCCCACGAACACCGACGAGCCGATGCAGCCCGCAATCTGGAAGCCGGTAGACATCACGGTGACGCCGTGCGGGTTCAGCTCGCGGTCTAGTTTCGAGAGCGCGAAACTTTGCACGGGCCCGATGACGAGCGCCGACCCGCAAATCACGGGTATATAGCACACGGCGAGCAGCACGACGTTGCCGTTGGGGATTATGAACGACACGATTGCCGTGAACAAAGCGATCATCGCGAACCCGACGGGAAGCAGCGTGCCCGCGCCATGCTTGTCGTAGATGCGCCCGGCGACAGGCGAGGCGAAACACGACAGCAAGATGGCGGGGAAAAGCGCCAGCGACGCCGTGAGCGAGGGCAGTCCCAGCACCGATTGCATGAACGTGGGCACGAGGATGTTCATGCTGAAGATGGTGATGAGCGAGATCATGTTCGCCACAACGCCGATGGCAAACGGTGCCACCGACAGCGGTCGCAGGTCGATGAGCGGTTGCTCGAGCGAACGCTGTCGCTTCACGAACGGCACGAGCAGCGCGATGCCGACGACGATGCAGGCAACCGACACGACCAGGTTCCCCGTAAACGCCGTGGACACGCCGTACAAGATGCCCACGAGTGCCAGCCCGATGAGGATGACCGAGGCAACGTCGAGCTTCGGGTGCGTGAGCTTCGCAATATTGCCGAGCAGCGCCGCGCCCGAAAGCAGGCACAGAAGCGACAGTCCTGCGAACACCCACAGCAGCACGCGCCACGGCGCGATGGACAGCAGCACGCCAGCCAAGATGACCGACACCGACGGGCCGAGCGTGGTCATGGCGCCCATGATGCCCATGTACTGGCCGAGCTTCTCGCGCGGTGCGGCTTCGAGCGTGATGTTCATGCCGATGGGGATGAGCATGCCCGTGCCGAGCGATTGCACGATGCGCCCGATGAGCAGCACGGGGAAGTTCGGCGCGAGCGCCGCGATGACACTTCCCACCACGAGCAGCGCCACCGTGCCGCAGAACAGCGGGCGCGTGGGCAGGCTACGGTAGGCGAACGCCGACACCGGCACCATGACCGCCGCGCCGAGCATGTAGGCGGTCGCAAGCCACTGCACCGTGTTCACGTCGACGCCGAGGTCGGCCATGATGGGTGCGAACGCCACGTTCAGGTACGTCTCGTTGAACGTCGCCAAAAACGCTGCGAACGCCGCCACCACGATGATGTGCTTGGGGTTGAATGCCTTGCCTGCCATGTTCTCTCCAATCGCTTGTCAAAACAAAACGACACACGTGGCGCATGTCGTGCAAACCTGTCTGCTGGTGCCGTGATCAGATTTACGCGCCATGCGCCACATGTGTCGTTAGCAGTTCGTAACGCCTGACTATAGCCGCGTACAGTCGCCGTCCAACGCAATTAACACAACGGTGCCCCACTTTCTGCCAGACCCGAAGTGGGGCAGTATACTGTTTCGGGGTGAAATGAGGGGGAGATGCACATGGACGAGAGGGAGAAGATGCTGGCCGGTGCGCCCTACCGCGCCGACAGGGGCGGCTTGCCGGCCGAGCGCGAGGCGTGCGCGCGGCTGGTGTTCGAGTACAACCACCTGCCGCCCGACCGTTGGGGCGAACGCGACGCGCTCATCCGCTCCGTTCTGGGGAAGGTTGGCGAAGGCGTGGAGGTGAACCCTCCTTTCCGCTGCGATTACGGCGCGAACATCGAGGTGGGCGACAAATTCTACGCGAATTACAACCTGTGCGTGCTCGACGTGGCGAAGGTGAAATTCGGCGACAACTGTTTCATCGGGCCGAACGTCACGGTTACAACGGTCGGCCATCCCGTGCATCCCGCTCCCCGGCGAGAAGGCTGGGAATGGGGCCTTCCCATCGCCGTTGGCGACGACGTGTGGATCGGGGCGGGCGTCGTTATCCTGCCAGGCGTGACGATAGGCGCCGGCTCGGTCATCGGCGCAGGCAGCGTGGTCGTCCGCGACGTTCCTGCCGGCGTGGTGGCGGTTGGCAGCCCTTGCCGGGCCATTCGCGAGATAACCGACGAGGAACGGCATCTGTATCGCACGGGCTGCGCGTTTCCGAACGCCTCGTGACACTTTTCGTCAGACACGTTCTGTCACTTTCGCGGTGAGCGTGACACTTTTCGTCAGACACGTTCTGTCACTTTCGCGGTG
>JAFUBE010000784.1 GCA_017460365.1 Eggerthellaceae bacterium | reverse complement strand
GTTCAGCCAGCTGGTGAGGCGTGGGGGCGGGTATCGGTTCTGGGTGGTGAAGGCCGACGTGCGCGACTACGGCCATTCCATCAACCCCGACCTGCTTCTACCCCAGCTGCGGGGAATCATCGGCGAGCGATACCCCTCCCTCATGGCGTTTTTCGAGTACCTTCTCACGCGCGACGAGTTCCTGCGCGGCGACGAAGTCGTCTCTGGCTGCATGGGCGGGCTTCCAGGGTTGCCCGTCGGTTCGTTCATCAACAACGTGTACCTCATGGAGCTCGATGCCATGATGGATGAAGCGGCGGCGCTTAGCTCGCGCTACACCGACGACATCGTGCTGTTCACGCGCTCGCGCAACGAGGCGCTTTCCGCCCTCAAGGGCATGCGCGATATCGTGGGCGGCCTGTCGCTTCGCCTGAATGAAGACAAGACCCAGGTTCTTGCGCCCGGCGAGCGTTTCGAACTGCTCGGAATTCAGGTGTGCGGCAGCCAACTCGACGTGGCCGACTCCACGGTGGCGAAGGCGAAATTCAAGCTCGGGCATTACGCGCATAAGCTCGTGCTGAAAGAACAGCGCGAGGGACTTACGCGCGATGCGGCGACGCAGCTGATGGTGGGTAAGGTGAACCGGTACTTTTACGGCGAAGCGCGAAAGGAGCACGAGCTCAGCTGGCGCGACTTCTTCTTCCGCCTCGTCACGCGCCCCGACAGCCTGCATGAAATCGACCGTCATGCTCAGGATTTCATCCGCTACGTAGCCACGGGCAAGCGGACCTGCGCGCGCTACCGGTTTCGTTACAAGGATATGCAGAAGCTCGGCTACGTGCCGCTTGTTACCGATTATCGGCACGAGATGGCGCAGGAGGCAGCAGCTGGGACGGAGGGTGCAATATGAGGCGCATGTACGAGAGAGTTCTGTTGGAAGCTGGAAGAACACTCATACGGCGCAGTCATGCGCTTGCCGATTCCAAGCGCTACGACGAGCAATCACTCGTTTCCTACGTGCTCGGGGCGACTGCGCTGCGCAACATTTTGAAGAACGACAACGATCGCATCACGAAGGTGTACGTGGTCAACCACAACCGTACGGAGCTGCTTCAGGAAGAGGTGCTCGCCCTCGCGCGAGATCGCGGAATCGCAATCGAACATGATAGGCGCTATGCGTCCGTGTGGGGCAGCAAGGCCCAGCATGCGCTCGTCGGGGAATTCGAGAAGTGGGACGACCACCTCGAGCCGGGCTCGCATGTCGTCCTCGTGAATCCCGCCCTCCCGGCGAACGCGGGCGCCATCATGCGCTCGGCGCTTGCGTTCGGCATTCGCAACGTCGCGGTGATTTCGAGCGATTTCGACGTCTTCAGCCCCAGCGTCGTGCGGGCGTCGATGGGTGCCCGCCTCGACCTGCACGCCGAGGTGTTCCCCACGCTCGAGCGGTACCGCGAGCGTTTTCCCGAGAACAGCTGCTATGCGTTCATGCTCGATGCCGCCGAGCCGCTCGCGAAAGTCGAGAAGCGCGTGCCGTACTCGATCGTGGTTGGAAACGAGTCGGTAGGCCTGCCGCCCGAGTTCTCAAAAGCCTGCCAGCCCGTGTTCATCGAGCAGTCAGGCCAGGTGGACAGCTTGAACGTCGCGACTGCCACCGGAATCGCGCTGCGCGAGTTCGCGCTCGCAACGGGAGCCGTTTAAGAGGAAAACGCCGAACCTGCAAGCAACAGTCTTGGCCTTGACTTCGGAAGGGAAGCCTTCGAAATCGCGATTAAGACCCGTTTCAACCCATTTGCTCCTGCATAATCGCATATTCAGTCAGTCGGTTCTAGAAGCCCCGACTTCACGCCTACATAGCTGATGCTCACGCTCTTTTTCGCTCGTGTCATGGCAACGTAGAGCAGGCATTTCTCGCTCTGGAGCAGCTCGTCAACGCCATCCTCCTGCTGCGCTCGCTTCATTGCGCTCCTTGGTGGCAGCACGCCATCAGACGCATCAACGATGAATACGTGGTCGAATTCAAGCCCCTTGACGCGATGCATGCTCGCAAGGCGAACGCCCTCGCGTTTCCTGTCATCGGCTTTTCTGGACTTGAGTTCACAAACAGGAAGACCGAGCTTCTGCAGCCCGTAGGCGTGTGCGTTTAGCTTCTTGTTCGTGCGGGCAACAACGCATATATCGCGTAGATCCACCCCTTCATGCTGAAGCCTCTCAGCCTCGCGAGCTACGTATTCAATCTCATCGCTTTCGTTCGGGAATCCAGTTACCATAGGATCGAGCCCATGAAGCAATGATTGCGCTTTCGGGTCGTCATCAACACCCCCGTCAAGGTCATCGAAGCCAAGGCCAGACAAAACCGCCATCGCTCTGCGCCGAATCTCTTCAGTTGTCCGGTAATTAATCCTGAGGATGCTGCTTCGCCCTCGGATGTTGATGCCGCATTGCGACAATACTGCTTTCCGGCGATAGATCCTCTGGTGCGAGTCACCCACGATGAAGATGTCATTTTTGTGTTCTGGGCCTGCTAAAGCTCGAATTAGCCGATAAGCAGGCGCCGAGAAGTCCTGGCCCTCGTCGACAACGATATTGCTATACATTCCAGAAGCATTTGTGCTCAATACCAGCTTCGCGCATTCGCTCATGGCAAAATCGACATCCCGCATGCGGCGAGCCTTGAGTAGCTGGCGGTATCGATCCACAACGCCCCACACGCTGTTCCGCTTCTTTCGGTTCAGCCTAACGCCGCGACCGACGCGCCTAGCGTGCGCGTATTCTGTTTCATCTTGGATGTCTTGAGCTAGAATAACCTGCGACCATTCGTCAGCGTAGAACTGCGGTTCGAAGTCCAAGGTCGTATCAGAATCAGAAATGGCCTCGGCCCAAACATCGTTCAAAACATCATCTTCATACTCGATTTGGAAATCTAGGTCGTTTTGCCTGAGAAAGCGAGACACCCAAGAGTCTAGGTTGACGACATCGATGCGCCTCAGCTCCTCTTTGCTGCACATCTTCTGGAGGTTTTCGCTGATATCGGCAGCAAGCGTGCTGCTGAAGGTGGTGAAAAGAACCCTCGATCCCGTCTCCGCGATTCCAGGAAGCATATCTCCTGAGCTCTGGGCCAAGTACTTCGCCCTATGCATGGCAACGACGGTCTTGCCCGTGCCGGCACCCCCCAAAACACGCGCCGACCCGTTGTAGCTCCTTTTTACAAGCTTGCGTTGCGAAGGATGAAGGAACACCCTCCATTTCTCAAGCGGAGCGGAGAGAACCTGGAATAGCTCGTCTTCTCCTTCAACAACGAAGAAGCTCCTTAAACTTTCGGGCCTGTTAAGCGCATCGGCAATACCGATTTCATCGGCCTGCTCGGTTTCGCCGCGAACCATATCAAGCACTTCACTAAGCGGTATACCGTTGACAATCCAAGACAGGTTCTCGAAAGCGTCAGCCGGTAAGACGTCCTTGGCTGAATAGAAATCGCTTTCCGCAACAAGACTCTTGACATATCCCAAAAGCTCGCCCGGGACGCCGAGCGTTTCTAAATCGGTATCCCCAACTCCAGCGAAGAGAGACGCCGCAGGATCTTCTTCGAAAACCGTAGAAACTGCGGCTACCGTTTCGTACACCTGCAGAGTTCCAGTGTTCGGGTTAACAGCGACCTTGCGTCTGCGCGCCCACTCGTACGCATCGTCATGGTT
>JAFUBE010000081.1 GCA_017460365.1 Eggerthellaceae bacterium | reverse complement strand
CCGGCTCGGCGCTGCCGCCCATGCTCGTCGAGCTGAAGTGGAACAAGCCGGTGGAGGCCGCGCTGGCCCAGGCGCGCCGCCGCGAGTACCCGGCCGCGCTTTCCGGCCTCGGCGGCGAGGTTGTGCTCGTCGGCGTGACTTACGACGGCGAGACATGTGAGCACCGCTGCGAGATCGGGCGCGCCTCGCTCGGCTGACGGCTGCCAGACAACTCGTTGAAAGGTTTTGGCCGGCTCGTGTGTGTTAACAGTAGGGAATTGCTTGTTGATTGAACGGGGTGTTAAGGGGTTCATGGGGCATATCATCGATTGCGGCATGTACACGGGAATTGCCGCCTCCGTTAATTTTAGCAATATAGCGAATGTCGTGTTCTTTGATTCTGCGTAACGGGTGCGCCCTTATGAGAATAGATGGTTCGTAGTATTTGCGATGGTGCTAATTCTTGTCGACAAGACCTTCGCTTGCATCAAAGTTCAATTTGCTGTAAAGACATGTCCAAGGTAGAGGATGCAAGGAGGTTCGGCAGAACGAACAACAGAGGTTAAGAAGGGCGTGGGGTTTCAACCTTGAGGCCAAGCTCTTTCTCAAGATCCGAAAAGAAGCCTTTACCATCGAAAGTCGCCTCTCCAGCTGCACCATTGCTGATGGCCTTTACGACCTTCTCGCGAAACACGCTCTGGGTGAGCCCCGTATGCTTGTCGACTCCTGCTTTGTCGTATAAGCCTTTGTCGTTAACGTAGCGAAGGCAAAGCAGGTAGTCATTTTTGCCGATCGCATCTTGGAGGTCATTGCGAATAGCGGCCTCGATGGCATCGATGTCAATGGCCTTGAAATTGTTCGCGACAGCCGCCTTGTACGCGGCTATGTCAGCCGCTGTGTTGTTGCCGATGCTGCTGCATGCGTCTCTTACCTTCTTTTTCACGTGCGCAAACACGTAGTCGTCAATCGAGTTTTTCACGTGTCCGATAACGTCGTCTTGGATTGCGGATAAGATTGCGTCGTTGCCGTCCTCAATCGATTGTTCACTCAGGGCTAATCTGAGAACCGATGGCAGCAGAAACATGTTTTCGATCTCGGCAACCGAGATACACGTGATTCCATCGTTTGCGAGCTTGCTGACCTGATCGTCGCTGCGGCAATCTCTATCGATGACTCCAGAGACCTTGATGTGCTTGACGAGCAAATCGTTCTTTCTCAATGCCTTCGTGTACTGAATGACCTGTGCGCAGCTTCCAACTGGGATTACGTTGCTGTCGGGGAATAGCATTTGGTAAACCATGCGGTCCCAACTGTCGTTTCCGCCTTCGACGAGAATGACGGCTTTCCGACTGCCGAGAACTTCAAATAGAAGCGCATCGGGTAAAGGTGCCCCGGTGTCTCTTTGAAGAATTTCGTATTCCCATTCATCGGTCGAGGGCATGCTCTTAACCCAAATCACCTGAGCATCTTGCTTGTTTGAAACAAACTCGAGGTCATGGGTGGCGTACAAGAAGACGCAATCAGGCCTCGCGTTTTCGAGGGCATCCCACAAGCGAAGCAAGATTGAGCGGTGCAGGTGATTTTCTGGTTCGTCGATTATGAGCAGAGAGTTCTTGTCGGCACATATAGTCTGAGCGATTAGGTAGAAGATGTTACGCTCGCCGACTGACATCTCGGAACAGTTGTAATCGTCGGTATCGATCTTTACTGAGAGGTGATCAGCTTCCATGCTGAGGGTCTTGTCAGTGATGACTTGCTCCCAAATCTCCTTGATTCTCTCGAAGATGGTTGTGTTGCTGAAGATGGCATTGCCCGCGAGATGCTCGGAGCGGTACTCGATGCTTTTGGTGGCTGTGTCTGTGGCGATGTAGGCAACCATTGCAGCGAAATCGTCGAGTTCGTGAGTATTGGGTTGACCGCCCCATTTGTCGAGGTAATTCCATGTGAGTAAGCCGCCTGATGAGTCGTCGTCGTTACGAGCGTTCTTGAAATTATCGCGAGCCGTCTTTTGGTCGGTGGGGTGGAACTGCTCTGGGAAGGCAAGGGACTTCTGCGCGGTGATGCGCTGTATGTGGAGGTCTTTGTTATTGGACTCAATCCAGGCGCACATCCTTGTCTTGCCAGCGCCATTTGCACCGATGAGGATGATCGGCGAGGTGATAGGTAAAGGTTTGTCGTTGCCTGGAAGCCTGATGTCCATGTGATTCCTCCCGACAGCGCCAACATGCAAGCGTTTGGCTTATCTAGTTTGGCAGATTGCGATTTACCTGATTGTACCGAGAGAGAAGGAGATGCTTGGTGGAATTCCTTCCGATTACCGATACTGGACAATACTGGTGTAATTGGGTATTGCACATCAACCTGACTTCCGCAGCTGATTTCAGAGAAAACGGCTTCTGAGCTGCTGATATGCGTCGATTCCCGTGATTATTTTGCATGTGGTATTTTCCACTTGGCGGCCTTGGCCAGGATTTCCCTGGCCTTGCCCGTGGTCAGGTTCTTGAGCTTGAGCTCGTCTAGGCCGACGGATTCCGAGAGCCTGTCGGACTCGTCGGTGCGGTGGCTGCACACCCACCAGTTCGCGTCGACGTTCACGCAGTTCATGGCAGCGATCTCCTTGCGGATGCGCGAGCAGGGAAGCCCCGTCACCAGCTGCAGCAGGCGAAGTATTACGAGCGCGATGTAGCAGACGAGGAAGTGCGCCTCTATGTGGTCGGGTGTCCAGACGAAGACCGGGCGGGTCCCGAGCTCGGACTTCGTGACCTTGAACGACTCCTCTATCCGCCACAGCTCCCGGTACGTGTCGATCACCTTGCCGTCCGTCCAGCCGGTCTCGCTGGTGACGATGAGGTAGTAGCCGTCGTATTTCTCCGCCTCGGCGATTGCCTCGAGGTCGAGCTCGAGGGCGCTGCCGTCGGCGACCTCGCCGGTCTCCTTGTCGAAGGCGAGGTTCTTCACGTAGCGGGCGGCGCCGTGGCTGGTGGCCTTGGTGTAGGAGCTGGGGTCTGCGACCAACTTGCGCGCTTTCTCGATCGCCCTCTCGCGGTCGTGGCGCGCGCGGCGGGCGTACTTCTCCGACCAGAAGGCGACGTACTTGACCTCGACGTCCACGTCCTCGGCCTTGCCCGAGGCGGTGTCGGATGCCTTGAGGTGGACCGTCTTGAAGCCCTGCTTGGACTTCGACTTGAACCCACCGTCCCCGTCGCTGCCGTGCGCGTAGCCGGCCTCCTCGAGCACCCAGGCCTTGAGGGCCTTGTCCGACTTGGTGCCGCGCACCGACTGCGAGAAGACGAACCCGTCGCCGGAGGCGGCTGCGGCGGCTCTGTTATCCGAGCAGTTCAGCCCCTTGTCGGCCACGCATACGACCCGCTCCAGGCCGTGGTCGCGCTTCATGCCGGACAGCGCCGGTATCATGGTCAGGCAGTCGTTGGTGTTCCCGGGGAACTTGCGGTAGGCGATCGGGACGCCGTTGGCGTCCTGGAGCAGGCCCATCTGCACGATGGGGTCGGGGCGGTGCTCCTTGGAGACGCCCCTCATGCGCAGCCCGTCCTCGCCGTCGACCTCGAAGTAGTAGTTGGTCACGTCGTAGAACACCGCCGACAGGTCCCGGGCGCCGGACTCGGATATGCGCTTGTTCATCGCGGAGACGACGGCGTCCCTCGCCGCCGCCAGCTCGTCCAGCGCCCGGTAGACGTCGTCGTCCGAGAGCTGCGCGCGGAAGAAGTACCCGCCCCTGTTGCCCCAGGCCGACAGCTTCGAGCCGGGGTCCGTGATGCGCTCGCACACGAGCAGCCTGCACACGGCGTTCAGGTCGTACTCCGCGGCCGAGCCCCTCATGTGGTTGCGCAGCGGCCGCTCCACCCCGAGCGCGGCGTAGGCCGCCAGCGCCGCCGCGCACCCGATGTTCTTCACGCTGTCGGTGCGTTTGTCGATCTTCTGCGCGGGGTGGATCTCGATGGTCACGGCCTGCTCCGCCGCGCGCTTGGCCTCGGTCATCTCGGCGGCTACGGCCCTGCCCCACGCCACGGGGTCGTCGTGCTCGGCCTCGAGCTCGTCTAGGTACCCGAGAGGGCGGACCGTTCGCGAGCGCGTGCGCCTGCCCTCGCGGTAGCTCTCGTAGACCGCGAGCTTCACGCGCCCGTTCTTCTGGGGTATCTGCTTGAGGTACATCTGGTGGCCGCCTCTCCCCGAACCACCCCATATTGTATAACATACAGCACACTACCGTACCGTAAACATCCTCTAAATTTGACAAAAAATATAGCCCCTGAGCGGGGCGAACTACTGAAATCCTAACCGTTATGCTGCGGAACTATGGCGTGATGACGGCCACCTCGGGGACGCGCGCGAAGTCCGGGTCGCGCCACTTCGGCGTGTGCGCGACCACCAGCTTCGACGCGTAGAACAGCGACTTGGCGTGCACGTCGACGTCGCGCCGCTCGGCCTCGATGTCGACCAGCCGGCTCTCGCAGCGGATCACCACGTCGAGCCGTGGCGCCTTGAGCACCGCGCCGCCCGGCTCCGTGCGGTCGGCCGAGATCTCGTCTATGCGCTCGAGCGGCCGCGCCCCGGCCGCGCGCAGGACGGCGTTCGCGAGGCCGAGCGTGGCCGGCTTGGAGTCCTCGGCGCCGAACACCCTCAGGAACATGTCGTTGAACAGCGGCGGTATCCTCTTCTTGCCCATGCGGCCCCTTCCCCCGGCGCCCTCCCGGCGCGCTGGGGCGATCGTAGCAGGCGAACCTTGCAGCCGGACCGCCGGGAACGCGCCGCGTTCCACCCGCTTTCGCGACGGCGGCCCCCTGCGTTTCCAACGGGGATTCGCCGGAATGCCGCTTTGCAGGGAGCGTGGCGTGCCCTGCTACGGCGTCGCCCCGCATCGTCCGCCGGGCATCGGGGCAAATCGGGGTCAGGCCCCAATCAGCCCAGTCTGCCGCGCGACGCGGATGGGGGAGATCGGGAGATACCGTTTTAGGAAGAGATGGCGCGGCCAGCCGGCCGGTGGCCGCGCCATTCCGAACACGCCGGCATGGCGCCGTCGAAGTGTTCAAAATGAGCACAGCGAAATGTTCATGAAACTATTGACGAAAACACTCCGGGAAGGCCCTGTGCACGTACTTCATCACGTGGTAGAGGTCGAGGCCCTGCTCGTGGCTTGCGCCCATGCCCTCGAGGCCGCTGTCGACGCACCAGCCGCCGCCGTCGGAGGCGTAGTGCAGCACCTCGATGTCGGCGACGTCGTAGTCGGCGGCTATGGTGGCGCGCATGCCCTCGCGCATCTCCTCGGCCGTGCCCGCCGTGGCGAACAGCGCGACGTTGCCGCGCACGCCCCGCTTGCCCTCCATCCTCTTGCCGGCGTAGACGCACCCCGCCTTGAGCTCGAACGACGACTTCTCCCGCGCCTGGTCGGCCAGGAACCGGTCGATCGCCTCGGCCCGCCGCTCGGGGGTCTGCAGCGCGATGTATATGCCGTCGCACTCGGCGAACACGTCGGCCTGGCTGATGTTGCGCGAGGGAGCCGACTCGAGGTCGGCGGCGATCAGCGGCCCCTCCTGCTGCACGGCCCGCCAGGCGCGCATCGCCGACACCCTGCACCCGCTGACCTCGGCGAACTCGCGGGCGGTCCGGCGGAACGAAACGCGGGCGGCGCGGGCCACCAACCACAGGAACACGTCCGCTGTGAGCCTGCGGCGCTTGGGTATGCCCAGTATCTCGTCCGCCGGGTGGCGGCTGCGCCCGTGCTCGTCGAGGTAGCGCGACCTCGCGTACGTGACCTTGCCGAACATCGTGATCGCCGTTCTCGACGGCCTGCCCTTGAGCTCCCACGACCTTGGAATCTGGGCTGCGACCTCCCGGTCGAACCGTTCGACGCACTCCGCCACCGCCGCAACGGCAGCCTCCCGCATCCCGTCGCGAACCGTCCGCAGGAACGAGTCGAAGTCCTCGGTCGCCTTGAGCGCCATGTAGAAATAGTCGGCTGCCACGGCAACCAGCATCGCGAACGTTGTAGAATCCATTGGTGGGACCTTTCTCTTCGAAGACTAAGCCAATCGAAGAATACCGAAAGGTCCTTTCCTGTTCACATGCCTGGGGCGGTTCCTAGCCCCAGTTAAAGTTACTCACACGGAGGTAGGAATGACGGGATAAGATGCCATAGTGTACGATATGGTAATAGAAGCTCTAAAAGGTATCGTTCCGGAAGGCCAAGGAGACTTTCATTGGTCTAAACACGGGATTGGTTTCGGTGTTTACATCAAAGGTCGGATAGGAGTCGTTATGCGTGTTCAGCCAGTTACGCGGGGTCTGATGAAGGCCTATATAAAGTATCGGAATAGCATTGATGCTGCCTCGTTGCCAGATGAGTTTGGTCTAGGGAGATGATGATTAATTCCGCCGCCGCTCGCACAATCCGCTGTCGGGCCGCTTCGCGCCCCTCCCTCTGACGTCGGGGGCTGTCGCCCCCGAGTCCCCGCCGGCCGGTAGAGCACCCGGTTGACCTGCGGGGATGG
>JAFUBE010000783.1 GCA_017460365.1 Eggerthellaceae bacterium | reverse complement strand
CACGAGCCTGCCGTGTACGCTCTGGTTCCTGGACAAGGGCAAGCCGCCGGAGCTGCGCGACAAGGTGCTCTTCATCGACGCACAGAGCTACCACACCGTGCTCGACACCACGCACAACGAGTGGAGCCCATGCCAGCTCAAGAACCTCTCTGCCATCGTGTGGCTCTACCGTGGCGAGACGGACAAGTATGCCGCCCTGCTCGACGAGTACTGCGCCGCGATTCGTGAAATGGCTGCGCTCTTGGACGGCAACACCAAAGCCGTCCTGGCGGGCGTGACGACGCTGGACGACTTTGTCGGCGCCCGTGACGCGCTGGCCACGCACATCGAGGAGCGGAAGTCGAAGGCAAAGGCCGACGTGGAAGCGGCCAAACAGCGCGAGCGCAAGCGCCTGCGTGCTGCCTACGACGAGGAGATCGCCGGGCTCGAGGACGCTCTGACCGTCGTGAGCGAGGCCCTCTGGCTGACCGACAAGTTCGGCTCGGGCGAGTACGCCGACGTACCTGGCCTCTGCAAGATTGCCACGCTGCAGGAGATCGAGGAGAAAAACTGGAGCCTGACTCCCGGTGCGCATGTCGGTGTGCCGCCTCAGGCCGATGACGGCGTCGACTTCCACGAGCGCATGGGCGAGATCCACGAGGAGCTGCTGCGCCTGCAAGCCGATAGCAACGAGCTTATGGCGACCATCTCCCGCAACTTCAAGGAGCTGGGGCTATGAGATTGCTGTTTGAAGATTTTTGTGAGGTGACGTCCAGCAAGCGCTGTCACTTGTCCGAGCGTTCAAACAAAGGCGTACCGTTCTACAGGTCGAAAGAAATAATACAAGCTTTCAACGGTGAAAAGATAACGGACTGTGATTACATTGACGAAGACCTGTACGCATCCATCCGCAACAAGTTCGGTGTGCCTCAACCTGGGGATTTGCTTGTTACATCCAGGGGGAGCATCGGAGTACCGTATTTGTACACAGATGCCGACAGATTCTATTTTGCAGACGGGAACCTAACATGGCTTCGCAATTTTGACTCGCAAGCCGACTCACGTTTTCTCTACTATTGGTTCTTATCGCCAGTCGGAAAGCATACTGTCGATTCATGCGCTAAAGGTACTGCTCAAAAGGCTGTTGCTATCGAGGCTTTGAAGCGTTCGTCTATCGACCTGCCCGTTGTAGGAGCCCAACGACGCATAGCATCCATCCTGATGGCCTACGACAACATCATCGAGAACAACCGCAGGCAGATTACGCTGCTTGAGGAAGCCGCAGATCTAACCTTTGCAAATTGGCGAGACGCCTGCGACCGCGCCTCTTTCGAAACTGGCGTCATGACGGACTTCTTTGACATAACTATCGGCAAGACTCCTCCACGTGCTCAAGCTGAATGCTTTGTGGCCGAGGGCGTACCCTGGGCATCAGTGAAAGACTTGGGAAATACCCCTGGGCCATACATTTCATCTACCAATGAGTGTTTGACTGACGAGGCGATCGAAAACTACAAAGTGAAGGTAAAACCCGCTGGAACAATACTACTTAGCTTCAAGTTAACCATTGGTCGAATCGCTATTGCAGAACAGCCAACTGCAACCAACGAGGCAATAGCGCATTTCGAAACTGACACCGATGCAATTCGTTTATACACTTACGAATACCTGCGAAGCTTTGACTACGATACCCTTGGCAGCACTTCTTCAATAGGCAAAGCTAT
>JAFUBE010000782.1 GCA_017460365.1 Eggerthellaceae bacterium | reverse complement strand
CTGCGATCTCTGATGTTTACGGGTACCTCGTGGGGTTCTTCGCGTGTTTTGCTCTCCTTCAGCTCGTGCGGTTTGCCCAGGAAAGCATGCTTGAGCACATATCGATCAAGCGCGCCGAAGAACTGCGTGCGGCGTTGCTCAAGCGCGTTTTCGACCCCAAAGCGTTGCTTGCAAGGCATGAGGGAGCCGCGCACGTGACCAACCTTGCGACTGATGGAATCGAAGAAATTCAAACGTACATCCGTATTTTCCCACCTAAGATGATTGCAATGGCGGCGATATCGTTTCCCATTTTGGCGTGCTTGTTTGCCCTCGATTGGGTGAGCGCGGTGATATGCGCCGTCATGTTCCCCGTCATCATGTTCTTCATGGTTCTGCTTGGAAAACAGGCGCGCGCCCGGTCGGAGCGGCAATATGTGTCTTACACGCGCCTCACCAACCGATTCATGGACACGCTGCGCGGCATGCGCGTCATAAATGCGTTCAAAGCCGGCGACGACGAAGCGAAATCGGTATGGCAGCATAGTGAAGGCTTGCGGAAAGCAACCGTGGATACGTTGAAGACCGCAACGCTTTCGAGCGTCGTGCTCGATCTGTGCGCGACATTCGGCGTGGCTGCCGTGGCCATGATGCTCGCTTTCCGCCTGCTCGACGGCTCGCTCGCCCTTTCAACCGGCTTGTTCGCGCTTATCCTCGCGCCGGAGTTCTTCTCCCCCATCCGTTCGTTTGCAAGCGACTACCACGCATCGCTCAACGGGAAAAACTCGCTGACGGCGGTTTTGTCGCTGTTGCCAGGCGAGCAAGCAGCCGAAAGCGGCAACGGTCCGGCTCGCGTGAGCCATACTGAAGAAATGCGCGTAACCTTCGATGACGTCTCGTACCGCTACGGCGAGTCGGGCTCAGGCGTCGAGGGCGTATCGTTCGACGTGTCGGGGCCTGTGAAGGTGGGCGTCATCGGCCCGAGCGGAGCCGGCAAAAGCACGCTTGCAGGGCTCATCGCGGGTCTTTTGGAATCGACGTCTGGGCATATCTCCCGACCGCAGGTGCGGTTCATCCCGCAAAACCCTTACGTGTTCCACGCAACGCTGGCCGACAACATTCGCTTCTACAATCCTAAGGCAAGCATCGAGGACGTCCGCCGAGCCGTGAATGCGGTGGGGCTTGAACAACTTGTGTGCGAACTTCCCGACGGGCTCGACACGGTCGTCGGCGAAGGAGCCCGCGGGCTTTCGGGTGGGCAGGCCCATCGCGTGGCGCTCGCGCGCATGCTGCTCGACGACAGCGCGCGGGTAATCGTGTTCGACGAGCCTACCGCGCACCTCGACATCGAAACCGAGCTCGAACTCAAAGGGCCCATGCTCTCGCTCATGGAAGGGCGGCTTGTCTTCATGGCGACGCACCGTCTGCATTGGCTCGACGACATGGACCGCGTGATCACGCTCGAAGGCGGGCGCGTGGTTTCAGATGTGGTTAAAAGCGAGGTGAGGTCATGAAATCGCACTGCGGGCCTTCCTGGCTCACATCGTATGTCACCCGGTATAAGCGCCAAGCGGCGATTGCCATCGGGCTCGGGCTCGTTGCCTCGGCATGCGCGGCCCTGCTCATGTTCACGTCTGGATACCTGATTAGCGCGACGGCGCTTGAAGCGACCACGCTGTTCTCGGTCATGGTGCCTATCGCTTGCGTGCAGCTGTTCGGTTTGGGCCGGCCGTTCGCACGTTACGCCGAACGTCTAGCGAGCCACGACTGGGTGCTTCGGCTTACGAGCGACCTTAGGCTTTCGCTCTTCCGCAGCATAGAAGCGCGCACCGGTAATCCGTCGCTCGAACGTGCAGCGGGAGAATACCTGGGGCTGCTGTCAGATGACGTGGCCCATCTTCAGAACCTCTATCTTCGCGTTGTCTTTCCGAGCGCAATCGCCTATCTGCTCGCCATACTCGCATCTGTCCTCTTCGGCTTCTTCTCCCCCGCGTTTGCCGCGGTGATGCTCATCTCGCTTGCGGTGGTTTCGGTTCTGCTGCCCTACGCGACGCTTTGGGCCACCCGTGCTGGAATCGAACGCGCGAAGTCGCGGCGGGCAGTTGAAACGGCCTCGCTTGCAGACGACGTTTTCGGGTCGGTCGACTGGGTGCTTTCGGGAAGGGGCTCGGAAGCGCTTGCCGCGCACGCTTCGTCGGATGCCGCTTTACGCGCATCGGAGAGCTCGGTGCGCATGAAGCAGCGCGCGTTTTCCCTGGCAGTTACGTTGCTGCTCGGTGTAATGCTGCTTGCGGTCATCGTTTGGTCGGGCAACGAGTTCGGCGGCTCTGCGTCGGCAGCAAACTGGATCGCCGCTTTCGCGCTCGGATTCTTCCCGCTCATTGAGGCGTTTGCCGTAATGCCCGCTGCGCTGTCGGAATCCACGACCCATCGTGATTCGGTCAACCGGCTCGACAAATACCTGAACGTTCCCGATTCGACTGCTGAAAACGGTTTATGCGATGCTGCGGTGCCGCACGAGGGCTACGCGGTGGAGGTTTGCAACCTTTCCTACACGTATCCCAATGCCTCGCGTCCGGCGCTCGAAGGGATCGACGTCGCTTTCGAAGCGGGAACAACGACAGCCGTTCTCGGGCGCAGCGGTTCGGGGAAGACGACGCTCGTGAAGCTCATGTGCGGCGACCTCGCACCCGATGGCGGCAGCGTGTGCGTTTCGGGGCAAGTAGGATATCTGGGCCAGAGCCCGTACCTGTTCAATCGCACGCTCCGCGCGAACCTTTCCATCGGAAACAAGGGCGCCCGCGACGAAGACCTCGTGCACGTTCTAGAGCAAGTCGGGCTATCAGAAAAGCTTGCCGCGCTGCCTGAAGGACTCGACACGGTCATCGGCGAGACGGGGGTCGGTTTTTCGGGAGGCGAGGCCCATCGCGTGGCGCTCGCGCGCGTCCTCGCAACCGACGCGCCCATCGTGATCGTCGACGAGCCGTTCAGCGCTCTCGACCCTCAAACCGAACACGACCTTCTCGATACGATGCTCGAAACCTGCGCAGATAAGACTCTCATCGTGGTGACCCACCATCTCGCAGAAATCGACCGTTTCGACCGGGTGCTCTTCATCGAGGATGCGCACATCGACCTCGACGGCTCCCCCGCCGCCCTCAAGCGCGAAAGCGAGCGCTTCCGCACCCTGCTCGCCTTCGACGCCAGGTGAGCCACTTCCTGCCAGCGTGACGCTTCGCGCCTGACGGGAAGCGTCACGCCCAGCCCCAGGCGCTTGTGGCCCTGCTGTTTCGGGGCCTTTACATAAGCGCTTTGCCCGCGTCCCAGGCGCCGCCGACCTCTTCGCCGACCACACGGTAGATGCGGCGGGTGCTGTCGTAGACGATCGGGCGCATCTTACCGAAGTCAACGCGGCCCTCCCCGTCGAGCACCGACTCGTCGACGCGGGTGTTCACCACGCGCCCGACGATGCGGGCGCCGTGCTCGTCGCCCTCGATGGCGGTGACCTCGCACTCCATCGTGAGCGGGAACTCCTCGATCACCGGCGCATCCACGAACTCGGACTTCGTGAAAGTCATGCCCGACGCGGCCGCCTTATCCACTTTGTTGCCCGTGGCGATGCCGAAGTAGTCCGCCTCGACCACGTGCGCCGCGTCAGCTGGCGCCACGGTGAAAGCCCGCTTCTTCACGATGTTGGCCGTGGTCTTGTGGTCGCCGATGTTGAAGCAGATCTCGTGCCTGCTGCACTCCCCCGCCCACGCCGCGTTCATGGCGTTAGGCACGCCGTCCTCGTCGTAGCTCGCAATAATGAACACCGATTGGGGAAACAGCTCGCCCTCGCTGCCCAGGTTCTTGAATGCCATGATGCACATCCTTTCATGTTTCCAGCAATTGAACCTCCTGCACGTAGGAGTATGAGCCAGCATCAACGCAAATGCTAGCCATTAGTCGAAATACCGAGAGGTTCGTTGCGGTCTCGGACTCCATTGGCGGCAATGGAGCCGGAACATTCGCGAAATGACGCAATAGATCGGCAAGAACCTGTGTTTCGGAAAAGACGGTCTGCCCGAAGCGGACCGCGATGGACGCGGCATCGGCCTCGCCTTAGCCGCAGCCACCGCCGAACGATACGGCGGCACCATGGAGACCCGCGCTGAAGACGACGAGTTCTCCGTGGGCGTCGTGTTCTACCACGAAGCAAAGTGTACCATCCGTTGCAGAAGGGTGCCCCACTTACTGCCAGACCCAAAGTGGGGCACCCAGCGTGGATTCGCCAGATAGGGTCGGCAGATTTACAGAAGCGCCTCGAGCGAGGGAACGCGAATGTCGGCTTGCGTGGAGTCGTGGCGCGGGCCGACGGCTATCGTGTTCAGGCCGAAGTCCTTCATGACGGCGAGCGCGTAGGGGGCGTCGTCGACAGCCCAGGTGGCCTCGCGCGTCGAGCCGAGCAATTCCAAGGCGCGCTCGTAGATGGGAAACTCCTGCTTCGAGCAACCCGCTTCATCGGTTGTCACGAGATCGCGGAAGCAACCCAGAATGCCAGCGCGCGCGAGGCCCGCCTCAAGGTAGCGACGCGGGCTCGACGACACGACGACGCACGGCACGCCCGCCTGCGAGACTTTGCGCACGAACGCTACAGCGCCGGGAAGGGCAACCGAGTGGTCGCGGTAGAACGGCAGCAGGTGATCGTCGAGGTGCGCGAGCACGCCTTGCGAGCTGTCTCCCACCCCGTACTTCGCGTGTAGAATAGCAGCCGCCTGCTCGATCGGCGCAGAATGGATCTCGTCCTCCTGCTCTTGGGTCAGCGGCCCTGCCTGCTCAAACAGGTCGCGCTCCGCTTCGTCCCCAGCCGCGAGCGTGTCGAGCAGCGAGCCGGCGCAGTCGAAGATGAAACCACCAGCATTACCGAGATTTAACATGGCGTGACCTCCCCTTGCTTTACAATGCAATATAGCTTATTTCAGGTCGACCGACGAAGGGAGCATCTATGCCCAAACGCGACGATATCAAGAAGGTACTCATCATCGGTTCGGGTCCCATCATCATCGGCCAAGCATGCGAATTCGACTATTCGGGAACGCAGGCGTGCAAGGCGCTGCGCAGCCTCGGCTATGAAATCGTACTCGTGAACAGCAATCCGGCCACCATCATGACCGACCCCGAAACGGCGGATGCCGTTTACATCGAACCGCTCAACGTAGAACGCCTCACCGAAATCATAAAGAAGGAACGGCCAGATGCCCTGCTGCCCAATCTGGGCGGGCAATCGGGGCTCAACCTCTCGAGCGCGCTTGCGGCTGCGGGCGTGCTCGACGAATACGGCGTAGAGGTTATCGGCACGCCGATCGACGCCATCGAGCGCGGCGAGGACCGCGACATCTTCAAGCAGACCATGTCCGAGCTCGGCATCGAAATGGCCAAGAGCAAGGTCTCGCATACGGTCGAAGAGGCCGTCGAAATAGCCGAAGAGCTCGGTTATCCGTGCGTGCTGCGCCCCGCTTACACCATGGGCGGCCCGGGCGGCGGCCTGGTTTACAACGTCGAAGAGCTGCGCACGGTTGTCGCGCGCGGCTTGGCAGCATCGCCGGTCACCGAAGTGCTCGTCGAAGAGAGCGTGCTCGGCTGGGAAGAGCTCGAATTCGAGGTCGTACGCGATGCGAAGGGCCAGATGATCACCGTTTGCACCATCGAGAACATCGATCCCATGGGCGTGCACACCGGCGACTCGTTCTGCGCGGCGCCCATGCAGACCATCGACCAAGCCGTCATCGACCGCTTGCAGGAAAAGTCGTACCGCATCGTGGATGCCGTGAAGGTCATCGGCGGCACGAACGTGCAGTGGGCACACGATCCGGTAACCGATCGCGACATCATCATCGAGATCAACCCGCGCACGTCGCGCTCGTCCGCGCTCGCGTCAAAAGCGACGGGCTTTCCCATCGCGCTCATCTCGTCGATGCTCGCGAGCGGCCTCACGCTCGACGAGATCCCCTGCGGCAAGTACGGCACGCTCGACAAATACTATCCCGACGGCGATTACGTCGTCATCAAGTTCGCCCGTTGGGCGTTCGAGAAGTTCAAGGGCGTTGAAGACAAGCTCGGCACGCAGATGCGTGCAGTCGGCGAAGTCATGAGCATCGGCAAGACCTACAAGGAGGCGTTCCAGAAGGCCATCCGGTCGCTCGAAAAGGGCCGCTACGGGCTCGGCTTCGCGAAAGACTTCAACGGCAAGAGCAAAGACGAGCTGCTCGCCATGCTCGTCACGCCGACGAGCGAGCGCCAGTTCATCATGTACGAAGCGCTACGCGCTGGCGCCACGGTCGACGAGCTGTTCGACCTCACCAAGATCAAGCGCTGGTTCATCGAGCAGATGGCAGAGCTGGTTGCCGAAGAGGAAGAGATCATCGCATTCGGAAAGAAGCACCCGGCCGACTTCCTGCCCGACGACATGCTCACCCGCGCCAAGAAGGACGGCTTCGCCGACAAGTACCTGGCGCAGATCCTCGACGTGCCCGAGACCAAGGTGCGCTCCAGGCGGCTGGCGATCGGGCTTACCGAGGCGTGGGAAGGCGTGCACGTGTCCTCGACGAAGGACAGCGCGTATTACTACTCCACTTACAACGCGCCTGACGCATCGCCGGTGAGCGACGGCCGCAAAGTCATGATCTTAGGCGGCGGCCCCAACCGCATCGGCCAGGGCATCGAGTTCGACTATTGCTGCGTCCATGCCGCGAAATCGCTCAAGAAGCTCGGCTTCGAAACGATCATTGTGAACTGCAACCCCGAAACGGTCTCGACCGATTACGACACGTCAGACAAGTTGTACTTCGAGCCGCTGACGACCGAGGACGTGCTTTCCATCTACGAGAAGGAAAAGCCGCTCGGAGTGATCGCGCAGTTCGGCGGCCAGACTCCGCTCAACCTCGCGAGCGAGCTCGAAGCTGCGGGGGTGAACATTCTGGGCACGTCCCCTGAAATCATCGACCTCGCCGAAGACCGCGACCGGTTCCGCGAGGTGATGGAGGGCTTGAACATCCCGATGCCCGAAGCGGGCATGGCGGTCGACGTGGGCGAAGCGCTCGAGATCGCGCACGAGATCGGCTACCCCGTCATGGTACGCCCCAGCTACGTGCTCGGCGGACGTGGCATGGAGGTCGTGTTCGACGACGACAACCTGCGCTCGTACATGTCCGCCGCCGTCGGCGTGACCCCGGATCGCCCCATCTTGATCGACCGCTTCCTGAACCACGCGCTCGAATGCGAAGCCGACGCCATCTGCGACGGCGAGCATGCGTACGTGCCCGCTGTCATGGAGCACGTCGAGCTCGCGGGCATTCACTCCGGCGACTCCGCTGCCATTCTGCCGTCGATCAACATTTCCGAGGCGCATCTGGCCACCATCAAGGAGTATACGCGCCTCATCGCCGAGGCCATGCACGTGCGCGGCCTCATGAACATCCAGTACGCCATCGAGGGCGACACGGTGTACGTGCTCGAGGCGAATCCGCGCGCCAGCCGCACGGTGCCGCTCGTTTCCAAGGTCTGCGGGATTCAGATGGTACAGATTGCCACCGACGTCATCACGATGCCGCTCACGGGCCGCACATCGCCCGTGCCCGAACTCAAGGATGTCACGTACAACCATTACGGCGTGAAAGAGGCCGTATTCCCGTTCAACATGTTCCCCGAGGTCGACCCCGTGCTCGGTCCCGAGATGCGTTCAACGGGCGAAGTGCTCGGCCTTGCGGGCACGTTCGGCGAGGCGTTCTACAAATCGCAGGAAGCCACGCAAACCGTGCTTCCGCTCGGGGGAACGGCGCTGCTCAGCATTTCCGACCGTGACAAAGACGAGCTCGTAGAGCTGGGCAAGCTGCTGCTCGAGGCGGGCTTCGAGATCATCGCCACCCGCGGCACGCGCGATGCGCTCGTCGAGGCCGGCATCCCCGCAACGCTCACGCTGAAGGCATCAGAAGGGCGCCCGAACGTGATCGACCTCATCACCAACGGCGACGCGGACCTGATCATCAACACGCCGTCGACCACCACCAAGTCTGCCAACGACGGAAGCGCCATGCGCCGTGCGGCCATCAAGGCGCGCGCAGCCTACATGACCACAGTGGCAGCGGGCAAGGCTGCCGCCATCGGCATAAAAACCGTGAAGGAAACCGGCTCGAACAAAGTGAAGTCGCTGCAAGAAGTCCACGCCGGCATCGCTCGTTAACGGAGTTGCCGCCCCGCCTCCCGCCGGCCCGAGCCCGAGCGCCCACCTG
>JAFUBE010000781.1 GCA_017460365.1 Eggerthellaceae bacterium | reverse complement strand
CATCGGTCGCCCGCGTGCTCCAACCCAGCAAGGTGTAGACTTTGCCGCCATAGCCGACACGGCTTCCGACCGTGGAAACCTTGTCGGCAACGCTTTGCGCCGTTACATCGCACGTCGTCGAAACGATGTTGTTGCCCGGGTTCAGGAATTGGCCCGTCGAATCGATGAAGTTGATGTAGAAGGTGTACGTGACATCTGCCGGGGTCTCGCTCCATTGCGCAGCATAGACCGCATCGGCGGTCGCTGCGGGCAGAATCCCCTCATAGAGGCGCTCCCCATCACCACGGTCGCCATCTCCGTTTCCGTCGACGTACCATCCATCGAATACGAAATTCGACCCGGCCACCGTGGTTTGCCGGGCGGGGCTCACGTAACTTGAGTTCAGGTTATTCGCAGTCGTGTACACCGGACGCGCCCCGTCATCCACCACGCAGACGCTCGTGTAACCTTCAGACTCGAACGACACGATGTGCTGGGATGGCTCTACTGCGACGT
This sequence comes from Eggerthellaceae bacterium, assembly GCA_017460365.1. GTDB lineage: Bacteria > Actinomycetota > Coriobacteriia > Coriobacteriales > Eggerthellaceae > UBA9715. Next base: position 1,137 of record JAFUBE010000781.1, on the reverse strand, counting down.
ATGCGGCGCGTAATGCGAGCTTGCCGTTCGCGCGCACCCCATCCACCAGCAGCGAGACTTCGAGATTCCTCACTTGATCGGCATTGAGCAAGAGCGCCGCGTTTGCAGTTGACGTATAGGGGTACCAACCGACGAAACGATACTGGACGCCAGATGAGGCATCGGCATAATCAGATGGCGTGGGAAGCGAAACGCCCGCCCCTTCAAGCGCAGAGCCTACGGTCTGACCGTATCGAGCGTCGAGAGAAACCGCCGGCAAAGACGACCCCGCTTGGTCGAACATGCCCACGAACTCAACTGGAACGGTCGTGAAGCCCGTGTTGTACACCGCATGGTACACGGTGCCTCCAACCGGCTCGATGGTTCCGGTTGTACCGCAATCAACGCTGGTCGCATTCTCGTCTTCCGTGAGAGACCAGCCGACGAGATCGTCGCTCTGCCGTTGGTCGTCAGCGCGCTGCGCGCGGTCCGACGGCACCGCCAAGTCGAAAGACGACGCCGACGCCGGAACGCGTGCCACGACCGCGTTCCCGACCTTGAACGTCACCGCACCCGCACCGTCATTTGAAGCGGCCGCGTCGCCGGAAGCGCTCGGCCCGGCGAACGTCACGCCGTCACCCACAACGACGCTGCGTGCCTGCGCAAGCTCGAAACGGACGAGGCTCGTGTTCACATACGAGACCTTCTCCGTTTGGCTGCTATGCTTGAAATCGATGAAATCGCGGAGGTCGAAAGTGCCTGCAGCGATCGGGTGCACCAGCGTGTCGCCTGTCGAAGCTGCGAGCGCCGCATCCTCGCAATCCCACGACACCGCAGCATCTTTTGCGCATTCGGCGTCAAGCGCGCATGCGTTTCCGTACGCTGCCTTGGCATCGACAGAACCCTTCACCTTGACGTTCGCCGTCCCCGCCGTGCCTTCGCCCGTCGCTATTCCGCAAGCGGTCGGCAGCGTGTCGTAATGCGAGCTCACGAAGAAATGGGTGGGAACGACCGCGCTCTTCTTGCCCACGTCGGACCCGACGACCTCGTCGCTGTACGCCCAGATGTTCAGCCCGTCGTACCACTTCCCTTCATGGTCGAGCGTTATGGGGTTCGCGAAGTAGATGTAGGTGCCGAGCGAGTTCCTGAGAGACGTAT
>JAFUBE010000780.1 GCA_017460365.1 Eggerthellaceae bacterium | reverse complement strand
TGAAAATTACCCCACTTTGGGTCTGGCAGTAAGTGGGGCACTTCGGGGCGGCGGGCAATGTGCCAGAGCGTGTCTGACGTGAAATGGCGCACCCATATGGAAGCGAGAAAGGCGCTTTATGGCTTACTACGAGAGCAACCATCCTTACGCGCAGCTCGGGGCGCTGGCCGAGCGGCTGTACGATCGCGGCGCCACGACCGATGACGCGTTCGCGGCGTTCGTCGATTTCCACGCAGACCGGGGCCGTGAGCTTTGGCCACACCAGGAAGACGCCTGCATGGCGCTCGCACTCGGCGATCACGTGATCTTGGGCACACCGACCGGCAGCGGGAAATCGACCGTGGCGCTGTGGCTTGCGTTCCTGGCGCTTTCCACCGGTCAGCGCATGTACTATACCGCCCCGATAAAAGCGCTGGTCAGCGAGAAGTTCTTCGACTTCACGGGTTTGCTCGGCCGCGAGAACGTGGGCATGGTGACAGGCGATGTGGCCATCAATTCCACCGCACCGGTCGTGTGTTGCACAGCCGAGATCCTCGCGAACGACGCGCTGCGGTTCGGCGATCAGGCCAACGCCGCCTTCGCCGCGCTCGACGAGTTCCATTTCTTCGGCGACCGCGACCGAGGCTGGGCGTGGCAGGTTCCGCTGCTCACGCTTCCGTACACGCAGTTTCTCCTGATGAGCGCCACGCTTGGCGACACGAGCGCCATCGCCGGCAAAGTCGGGGAGATGACGCGCCGCGACGTCACGGTGATCGCCGACGCCCCGCGCCCGGTGCCGCTCACCTACGAGTTCGCCGCCGACACCGCCATCGAAGGCACGGTCGAGCTGGCGTTGCGCCGCGACGAGGCGCCCATCTACATCGTTCACTTCTCGCAGGACGAGGCGCTGAAAAGCGCCCAGTCGCTCGCGAGCTTCGGCATATCGACGAAGGAGCAGCGCGAAGCGATAAAAGCCGAGCTCAGCGACGGCCGCTTCACCACCGCGTTCGGGAAAACGCTGAAGCGCCTTTTGCTCATGGGCGTGGGCGTTCACCACGCCGGCATGCTGCCGCGCTACCGCCGCACGGTCGAGCGGCTTGCGCAGGCGGGGCTTTTGCCAGTCATCTGCGGTACCGACACGCTCGGCGTTGGGATCAACGTGCCCATCCGCACGGTGCTTCTCGCCGCGCTCGCGAAGTTCGACGGTTCGCGCGTGCGCCGGCTGAACGCGCGCGAGTTCCACCAGATTGCAGGCCGCGCCGGTCGAAGCGGGTTCGACACGCAAGGCACCGTGATCGCGCAGGCGACGAAGTACGACGTCGAGCGTCGACGTGCGCTCGCGAAAGCGGGCGGCGATCCGAAACGCGCACGCAAGATCCGCACGTCGAAGCCGCCCGAGGGCTTCGTCAGCTGGAACGAAGACACGTTCACGCGCTTGGCCGGCGCTGTGCCCGAAACGCTGCGTCCTCACATGCAGATGACGCACGGCATGGTGCTCGCCGAAGTCATGCAGGGCGGTGCTGCGTGGCAGCGCACCCACGACCTGATCGACGATTCGATGCAGGAAGACGACCAGAAGGAGCGGTTGCACCTGCGCGTCGACGAATGCTTCGCTACGCTCGAGGCGGCAGGGCTGATCGAGCGCGCAGGCCAAGCCGACGGAGAGTCGTGGCGCATTTCGGGCGAAGTGCCGGAGGGGTTCGCGCTCGACCAGCCGCTCTCGCCGTTCCTGCTGGCAGCGCTCGAACTTCTCGATTACGACGATCCCGACTACGCGCTCGATGTGATTTCGCTGGTCGAAGCCACGCTCGAGCAGCCGCGCCAGGTGCTGCGCGCGCAGGAAAAGGAAGCCCGCAGCCGTGCAATCGCCGAGATGAAGGCCGATGGCGTCGAGTACGAAGAGCGCATGGAACGGCTCGAGGAAATCACGTATCCCAAACCGCTCGAAGAGCTGCTCGACGGAGCGTTTGCCGAGTATTGCCGCGCGATGCCGTGGGCGCTCGACTACGAGCTCGCGCCGAAGTCGGTCGTGCGCGACATGGTGGAAACGGCAAGCGATTTCAAGTCGTACGTGCAGCGCTACGGCCTGGCGCGCTGCGAGGGCATCTTGCTGCGCTACCTGTCGGATGCGTGGCGCGTGCTCGACCGCACGGTGCCGCCCGATGCCTACGACGAGCGGCTCGACGACATCGTGAGCTGGCTCGGCTGGCTCGTGCGCTCGATCGATTCGAGCCTGTTCGACGAATGGGCGGGAGAAGATGACGGCGGTGGCGAAGATGCCGCCGCGCCTGGGGTCGACGACGTGGTCGTGGCAGACCCGCGCGCTGTTACCGTGCTGGTGCGCAACGCGCTGTTCGCCCGCGTGCGGCTGGCGGCGGCCGACAACGCCGATGCGCTCGGCGAGCTCGACGGGGAATGGGGCTGGGGGCCTGCCCGCTGGCGCGAGGCGCTCGATGCGTTCTACGGCGAACATGAGGAGTTGCGGGCCGATGCGGACGCTCGCGGCCCTGCGTACTTCGAGTGCGACCGCGCCCACGAGCAGGCCGACCGCATGTGGCACGTCCGCCAAATCTTCCTCGACGATCAAGCCGATTGCGATTTCCGCATAGAAGCCGACCTCGACTTGGACGCCACGCAAGCGCAAGGCGAAGCGGTTTTCACGAATTACCAGGTCATCGGCGCGTGAGGGGAGGGGTCGGCGTGACAGAAGAAACGCGTCAGCTCGAGCTCGCAGTGATCGCGAGCGGCAGCAAGGGAAACGCGGCCGTGGTGCGCGACCGCACGACCGGCCGGGCGGTGCTCGTCGACTGCGGCGTGACCAAGCGCGCGTTTTTCGCGGGCTGCGATCAGTTCGATATCGACCCAGCGGCCATCGAGGCGGTGCTCGTCACGCATGAGCACATCGACCACACCAAAGGGCTCGGCGTGGTGATGCGCGGGCTTGCGAAGCTCGGCCTTCATCCGCCCGTGTTTGCGAGCCTAGCCGTGTGTGCGGCGAGCTCGCCTATGGCCGAGATTGCGCCATTGGCTGAACAACGCACGTTTGCGGCAGGCGATGCGCTGTCGCTCGCCGGCATGCAGGTTCACGTCTTCGAGACGAGCCACGATTCGGTGGAGTCGTACGGATTCCGCTTCGAGACAGGTGCCGATGCGCTCGGCTACATGACCGACACCGGCGTCGTGACGGGCGCCGCACACGAAGCGCTCGGGCATGTTCGCCTGCTCGCGATCGAAGGCAACCACGACGAGCGCATGTTGGCCGACGGCCCGTACCCTTGGATGCTCAAGCAGCGCATCGCCGGCGAGGGCGGCCATCTGTCGAACGCGCAATGCGCCGACGAGGTGCGCACCTTGCTGCACGACGGCCTCGAGCGCATCGCCGTGATGCACATATCCGAGAACAACAACACCTACGGCATCCCCGTGCGCGAGCTTCAAGCCATGCTCGATCGCGAAGGCCACCCCGCCACCGTGCAAGCCGCCTTCCAAAACCGCCCCATCCACCTACGGTGAGGGTGTGACACTTCTCGTCAGACACGATCCGTCATTTTTCGGGTGGCGCTTGCTTTGCCGCATGTCTTCCGCGAAAAATGACAGATCGTGTCTGACGAGAAGTGTCACGCGGTTCTTCAGAGCAGGCCCATCCATTGCCAGTAGGGAACCGAGATCGCGAGCGCGGCGAGGCAACAGGCGAGGTAGACGGCGCAGTACCGGGCTGCTGCTGCATGCGAGGTCATCTTCCCGTCGACTGCGTAGTAGGCCGCGAGGTAAATCGGGTTCTGGTAGGGTACGAACCATGGGTTCACGGTGGCGTAGATCGCGATGCCGACGACCCATGGCTCAACGCCGGCGCCGAGCGCCAGCGGCACGAGCAGGGCCATCATGATGTTGATGTAGGCGACCTCCGACACGATGAGGAAGCGCAGCACGATGGTCATGATGCCGATTCCCAGCACGAACAGGTACGGGTTGCCCAGAAGCTCGGCGAACACGGGCTGCGCGATGCTCACGATCCAGTCTTGAATGCCGGTGGCGGAGAACACGGTAGCCATGCTGATCATGGTGCCGATGAACACGAGCGAGGGCCAATTCACCTCGGTGCGCATGCTTTTCGTGTCGAGGATGCCAGCAGCCACCATTGCGACGAGTGCGCCAAGGGCCACGACATGGGAAGCCACGTGGTGAAGCGGTTCGGCTATCCAGAGCGCAATCGCCGCGACGATGATTGCGAGCATGAGCTTCTCGTTGCGGCTCATGGTGCCGGGGCGCTCGATGGTCGTAGGAACCGCCCGCCCGGCACCCGCCACGCCGGCGTCGCCGCGCGGCCGGTACATCACCTGGATGCACAGGTAGCTGAGCACGGTTGCCGCCACGAGCCACGGCAGCGCTGCGAGAAACCAGCTCAGCAGATCGAAGCGCTCCTGCGTCGCAGCGGGAAGGACTGCGAGCAGCGCGTAGCCGTCGATAGATGCGGTCACTGCTGCTGGGCCGATCGTGCGCACGCCCGACAGCGTGGCCATGAACAGGCCCTGCATCTGCTTGCCGCCCTGCTCGTAGCCCATCGACTCGCCGATGGAGAGGGCGATCGGCTCAAGGATGCTCACCTTCGCAGCGAGGCTGGGGATCAGCGGTCCGAGCACCGTGCCGGCAGCCATGAGCCCGGCCGATTGCGCGGCGAACGAGCGCGGGAACCAGCGTATGACTGCAAGCGCCATACGGCGCATCAGCCCGCTCGACTTCATGCCCGCGCCGAGGGCGAACGCGCCCACGAGCAGCCACCACGTGCTACCCGTGAAGGCCGACAACGACGCGTCGACGCCCACGCCGGCTGCAACTGCAAATAGCACGACCATGAGCAGGCCCGTTGCCCACTCGGGCAGCACGCCGGCAACCCACCACACTATCGCCCCGATCAGGATGCCGAGGCACCGCACGCCCTGTTCGGACAGCCCTACGTCGGGGCACAGCAGCGTGAACCCCACGCCAAGCGCCACGCCCAGCGCTGCCCCTACGATTCTCTTCCGCGTGAACTCCATGTCCCCATTGTAAGGCCTATGGGCGCCCCGCTCCGCCGAGTACCCCACTTACCGCCAGACCCAAAGCGGGGTAGT
>JAFUBE010000779.1 GCA_017460365.1 Eggerthellaceae bacterium | reverse complement strand
GACATTTCTCGTCAGACACGATCTGTCACGTTCGCGGTTAGTCTTTCTACGCCGATAATCCTACTGCGAACGTGACAGATCGTGTCTGACGAGAAATGTCACACCACCCCCATCATTCACGTCGCCGCAGGAAGGGAGTTCCCATGGTTTGGAAAGTTGCAATCATCATCCTGTTCTTCGTCATCGCGATCGGCATCGGCATTTACACGCGCCGGTCGTCGAGCTCGGTCGACGGCTTCGTGCTCGGCGGTCGCAACGTGGGCCCGTGGCTGAGCGCTTTCGCGTACGGCACGAGCTACTTCAGCGCCGTCATCTTTGTCGGATACGCCGGCCAGTTCGGCTACCGTTACGGCCTTTCGGCCACCTGGGCGGGCATCGGCAACGCGATTATCGGCAGCCTGCTCGCATGGTGGGTGCTCGGCCCCCGCGCCCGCGAGATGACGCACCGCCTCGGCGCCACCACGATGCCCGAGTTCTTCGGCAAGCGCTACAATTCGCGCGCCCTGCGCATCGCGGCTGCGGCCATCATCTTCGTGTTCCTCATCCCGTATACCGCGAGCGTGTACAACGGGCTGTCGCGCCTGATCGTCATCGCGCTCGGCATCAACATCCCGTACGAGTACTGCATCGTGGTCATGGCGGCGATCACCTGCATTTACGTGGTGCTCGGCGGCTACATGGCCACGGTGACGAACGATTTCATCCAAGGTTGCGTCATGCTCGTGGGCATCGTGGCGGTCATCGTGGCGGTGCTCAACGGCCACGGCGGCTTCTCCGACGCGATCGTGCAGCTCTCGCAAGTGCCCAACTCCGCGCAACCCGAGTTCCAAGGCGCGTTCACGAGCTTCTTCGGCCCCGACCTGTTCAACCTGCTCGGAGTGGTCGTGCTGACTTCGCTCGGCACGTGGGGCCTGCCGCAGATGGTGCAGAAGTTCTACGCGATCAAAAGCGGCCCGGCCGTGAAGCAGGGCGCCATCATCTCGACCGTGTTCGCGCTTGTCATCGCCGGCGGCTCGTACTTCCTCGGCGGTTTCGGGCGTCTCGCGGAGATGGGTGCAGGCGCGCAGTTCATCGAGTACAACCCCGTCACCGGCGCCATCGTGTACGACTCGATCATGCCGGCGCTCGTGTCGAACATTCCCGACATCCTGCTCGGCGTGCTCGTGGTCATGGTGCTGTCGGCCTCGATGTCGACGCTCAGCTCGCTCGTGCTCACGTCGTCGTCGACGCTGACGCTCGACCTCATCAAGGACAACCTCGTGAAAAACATGTCCGAGCGCTGCCAGGTCAGGTGGATGCGCGCGCTGCTCGTGGGGTTCATCGCCGTGTCGGCCGCCATCGGCATCGTGCAGGTGCAGGGCTCGCTGCCGGTCATCGCGCAGCTCATGGGCATCAGCTGGGGCGCGCTTGCCGGCGCGTTTTTGGGGCCGTTCCTCTGGGGCCTGTACAGCGGGAAGGTGTCGAAGGCGAGCGTGTGGGTGAGCTTCATCGTGGGCGTTGGGCTGACCACGGGGAACATGATCTCCGGGTTCGTGGGCACGCCGTGGATCGCCAGCCCGATCAACGCGGGCGCGCTGGCGATGATCCTCTCGCTCGTGATCGTGCCGGCCGTATCGCTGTTCACGCCGTCGGTGCCGTTCGAGGTTGCCCCGCCGACCGCCCAAGGTGCCGGCGACCGCGCGTTCGAAGCCGCCACCGCCGGGCAGGAGATCTCGCCCGCGACCGGCGGCAAGGGCATCGAAGGCTCCGCCGCCGACGACATCGCCGGCCTCTAGACGCGTCTTGAGCCCCATCCCGTGCGCGGTGTGACACTTCTCGCCAAACACGTTCTGCTACTTTCGCGGCGAGGTCTACGGAACAGGGGGTCTCGCCGCGAAAGTGACGGATCGTGTCTGATGAGAAGCGTCACACGATGGTGACAAAGACGCTTCTAGCCGCCCGGCTGGCCGCGTAAAGGCTGCCTTATGCGTTGGTGGCCGCGACTGCCGCCGCGACTTTGCGGGCGGCATCGGTAATCGTGAGGCCGTCGACGTTTACCACCACGTCGGCGGCGCTCTCGTACAGGGGTCGCCGCTCGTCAAAGAGGGCGCGCAAGCCGCCGCCCGCGCCTGCATTGCCGCGCATCACGACGCCGCGCTCGCGCAGGTCGCCGAGCCGTTCCACAAGCGACTCGTACGCGATTTCGAGGTACACGACGACCCCGTGTTCGCGCAACCGCTCAATTGCCGTCTGCGAGTACACCGCGCTGCCGCCTGTGGCGATCACGCAGCCCTCGACGTCGATCCCCGAAAGCACCTCGCCCTCGAGCTCGATGAACTTCTCGGGTCCCTTCTCGTCGATCAGCGTTTGCAGCGTTGCGCCACATTGCTGTTGAATTACCAGGTCAGCATCGAGAAACCCGAGGTTCGCAATCTTCGCGAGCACCACGCCGAGCGTCGACTTGCCCGCTCCCGGCATCCCGATCAGCACTATGTTCGACTTAGCCATAATCCCCCTTTAGCTCCTTTCATGCGCCCCGCCTGCTGCCGGGCTCCAGGCTGGCGGAAGGAGCGGCGCTCATGCTTCTTCGTCGTGCGCGGGCAGCATGAGCGATGCCGCCGCTACGATCGCGGTGAACGCGGCGAGCAGGCCGGTCGTCACGGGCTCGCGGAAGAACAGCTGCGCCCCGAGCGCGACGATTCCCAGCGTGGCCGCCACCCGCACGAGCGCGCGCCTTGACCGGGCCGATCGCCCGAACCGTGCGACCGCCGCAAGACCGGCCAAGATCACCACTACGGCGATTGCCATGAACAGCACGCGCACCTTGAAGTCCCACGTCTCGCCGCGTTTCGATGCGTCGACCCACTGCGCTTCTTCGGCGATTGCGGTTGTCTGGCGCAGCTCGGTGAAGACGTTTGCGCTGCCATCGGCGATGTTGTCGAGCCACCAAGACGGGAAAATGACGTGCGCCTCGGCGTAGTTGCCGCGCTCGACCACGTCTACGTGGCAGGTCACCGTGCCGTTTTCGGAAATCTCGAGCGTGCCGCCATCGGGTCCGTGCCCCCAGGCGCGCACGGTCTCGCCCGGCACTACGGGAAGCGCCTCGGCAGGTGTTGGCAGCGTGACCTGCAGGTTTACGTCGACGGCGTCGGTCGGCAGCGAGTCGTTCGCATAACGCCAGTACAGCTCGCCAACGTCGCGGTACACGCGCACGCGGTGCGAGATCGTGTAGTCGGCCTCGATCACGTAGCGCGTTGCCAGCAAGCTTTCGTCGATTGCGAGCTCCTCGGAATCGTCCGCCGTGGCTTCTTCCGCCGCTTGCTCGAGCCGCGTGCGCACATCGGCCCCCACGGGGAACCAGCAGCGCACCTTCCCATCGCCGATGTTGTACGAATACCAGGGCTGCGTGCGCGTGGACCGGAGCGACAGCGCCGCCTTGTCGCCGGGGTTGGCACCCTGGATTGCGGCGCGCGAGTCGACCAGTTGCAGGCGCGTCCAGTCGCCGATGACCGAGCCGCCGTCGTCGACCGGCGCCACGCGGATGCTCGAAATGCGCACCGCCTCGCCGTCTTCGGGCACGTGCAGGTACCAGATGTAGCCGGCATTGCGCGTATCGAACGTGACGATCTGGCGTTCAATCACATGCGTTGCCGCATTCGTCTCGACCGCGACTTCGGTCGACAGCTCGTCGATCGAGTAGTCGCCTTCAGCTGCGAACGCTGCACCCGGCGCCGCCAGCGCCAACACGACCAGCAGGCAAACTGCCCAAAACCGCCGCACACGCCCCCCTTTCTCAACTCCAGAGATTATACCAGCGCGTCGAATGCGCCATGCAGGCGGTGCTGATTTGAGATAGCCGCGCCTCCACGCAAGGAGCCGTCTCGATCGTCGTCCGCTTTTCAGGAGCGTCTCGTTCGAGGCACGGCAGTATTCAGGAAGATTTAAGATAAGGAGCTTACCTTGGAAAACGACCGCAACAGATAGATGTGCTGGCGAAACGGCAGCACGCATCGGAGGAAGGGGAGATCATCATGGCGGCTTCACCAGATAAACCACG
>JAFUBE010000778.1 GCA_017460365.1 Eggerthellaceae bacterium | reverse complement strand
GGCCATCGGCATGATGGGCGCCTTGCCCATGCGCGCGATGAGCGCGGCCCCGCCATGGACGCGCGGCTTTGCCGATCCCTTGCCGCGACGCGAGCCCTCGGGCATGATGCAGACGATCTCGCCGTTCTTCAGCATGCGAGCCGCACGCTTCACGGCGGTGCGATCGGCCGAGTCGCGCTTGATGGGAAACGCGCCCACATGGGCGATGCCCCAGGCCAGCCCCGGGTTCGCCTCGAACAGCGAATCGCGCGCGACGAAGCGCGGCCAGTACTTCGGGCGGATGGACAAGTACATGAACACGACATCTAGATACGACGTGTGGTTGCTGATGACGACCACGCCCGATTTCTCGGCCAGACGGTACAGGTTCTCGCGGTTCTTCGCTTCGTAACGCCACAGCACCTTGCAGATGGCGGCCACCGTGCTCACGATGACCCGCGCCGGCGCGCGGCTGAAGCGCTTCTTGCCGTTGTCGTATTCCTCGACGCCGAACGGGCTGTCGAACAGCTCGCCGTACTTCTCCTCGTAATCGGGCTTCGTCTCGGTCATGCTATCCCTGCGCCTTCTTCGCGAGGTCGCAAATGGCGGCTACGACCTCTTCTATGGTCATGTCCGACGAATCGATGTGCACGGCGTCATCGGCTGGGCGCAAAGGCGAGGTGGCGCGCGAAGAATCGAGCTCGTCGCGCTTGATGATGGCGGCGAGCACCTCGTCGAAATCGGTCGATCCCACGCCGCGCTGCTCGTTTTGCAACACGCGACGCCTCGCGCGGGCCTCGTCCGATGCGGTCAGGAACACCTTCACCTCGGCATCGGGGAACACGACCGTGCCGATGTCGCGGCCCTCGACCACGTAATTGCCGCTGCGCCCGATGCGCTGTTGCTGGGCGACGAGCGCCTGCCGCACGGCGGGCACGGCGGAAACGGGGCTGACGGCCTTGTCGATTTCGGCCGTGCGGATGGCAAGCGTAACGTCGTTGCCGCCGATGGAAACGCCTATGGGAGACGGGTTGCCCGGTTCGTGCGTGAACTCGATAGCGCACGTGCGCGCGATTTCACCGAGCGCGTCCGCATCGTCGAGTGGCACGCCGTCATGCGCAGCCTGCCACGCAATGCAGCGGTACATCGCGCCCGTGTCGAGGCACGAGAAGCCGAGCTCGGTTGCGACGAGCTTCGAAACGCTCGACTTGCCGGCCCCGCTCGGGCCGTCTATGGCTATGATCATCTAACTCACGAGCCTTTCGAAATCTTCCAGGAAGTCGGGGTAGGAAACGCCCACCGACTCGTCGAAGCCCTTCACCTTCACGGGCTTGTCGCCCGTCAGGCCGAAGAGCGCCCACGACATGGCCAGGCGATGGTCGCCGCGTGCGTCGAGCTCGATGCCCTCGGGCACCTTCAGGCCCGGTTGACCTTCGATGAACAGGTCGTCGCCTTCGTTCCAGGCATCGACGCCCAGCAGCCCCAGCGTGTCGATGATGGCCTGCAACCGATCGGATTCCTTTGCGCGCAATTCCGCCACGTTGCGGAACACCGTGATGCCGCGCGCGTGCGCTGCAACAACCGAAAGCACCGGCACCTCGTCGACGAGGCTCGCAATCTTATGACCGGGAATCTCGCACCCGTGCAGCCCCTCGGTATAGCACGCCGATATGATGCCGTACGGCTCTTTGCCGGCGCTGCCCGTTCCTCGGGTGGTCACGTCGGCGCCCATGCGTTCCAACGTGATGAGGAAGCCGGTGCGCGCCGTGTTCAGGCTGACGTTTTCAATCTGCACGGCGCTACCGCGTTTCAGCAACGCGGCGCACACGAGGTAGGCGGCCGATGACGGGTCGCCCGGCACGCGGATTTCGGCGGAATGCATCTGAACCGGCCCCGTAACCGACGCGGTGCGTTCGCCAGCGGTCGTCTTCACGCCGTATTCCGGCAGCATGAGCTCGGTGTGGTTGCGCGAAACGGACGGCTCGTTGATGGTCGTGGTGCCGTCGGCGTACACGCCGGCGAGCAGCACCGCGGTCTTCAGCTGAGCCGAGGCCATCGGCGAGTTGTACGTGATGGCGCGCAGCGAGCGGTCACCGTGCTCGGTGATGGGAAGCGTCTCGGCGCCCGCGGGGTCGAACTCGGCGCCCATCATCATGAGCGGCGCCGTAATACGGCGCATGGGGCGCTTCGAAAGCGATTCGTCGCCTTCGATGCGCACGGTGATATCCCATGGCGCGAGCACGCCCATGAGCAAGCGCGCCGTCGTGCCGGAATTCGCGCAGTAGATGGGCCCGTCGGGTTGCGTGGGGCCTGCGGCACCCCACCCTTCCACACCGCCGGCCAGGCTGCCGTCGGTCTTCTGTTCGAGAGACACGTTCGCCCCGAGCTTCTGCACGGCCTCGATGGAGGC
>JAFUBE010000080.1 GCA_017460365.1 Eggerthellaceae bacterium | reverse complement strand
GCCGCCGTTGTCGTGGGCGTCCGAACCTTCCGCCACAGCCGGTCCGTAATAGGCGTCCCATGTGAATTCGGGCTGATGGCGATCATGCGGATCCTTCATCGAGCGCAGGGGGATTCCTTCGTTCTCCCCGATGAGCCATGCGCCGTCCTGATCGTAGGCGACCTCCATTTCTATCAGGTTCCCCAGGATATCGCTCATGCCCTCGTTGATGGCACCGCTGTCGTTCATGTAGATGGTCGACGTCATGAGAGCGGAGGTCACGCAATGCGTGAACTCGTGCCCGATGATATCGACGCACTCGCCGTCGGCGTCCTCACGATTGAACGCGAACGTTTGGAATCCGGCGTTCCGTCCGGTGTAGCAGGCGTTTCGAATGACATTGCCGTCCTTGTCAGCCATGTCCATCTTCAGCAATGACGGCGTGCCGTCGCCATCGGGCCCCGTCCACCCAGTCTCTTTGTAGCAATCCCACACCTTGATGAAGGAGTCGTAGATGAGGATCTCGTTGTCGGCGAACCTGCCATCCGTCTGCACGCGGGGCGAGATGGTGTCGTTGTACGTATAATCGGCAAAATCCGTGCAGAGAATCTTGCGCTCGCCATCGGCCAGGAAGACATCGCCCGTATCGGGATCGACGAGCGTGGGCACGCTTACTTCCACCGTCGTGCCGTCATGTTTGGTAACCGTGCCGCTCCAGGTGCTCTTCTCCAACTTATCGAAGGGAAAAGCTGCAGCTTCCCCTGCGAGAGACTCGTCATCGCCCGGCTCCGATACGGGGATGGCGTAGAGGTATTCGCCATCGGCGCTGACGTAGTGGGCGAGGTATCCTGCGTCGAAGTCGGGCAGGTAGTTGTCGGTATGCACGACCCATGCGTAGCGGAGCGCTTGGCTCTCGTCCGACAATGCGATGAGCGTCTGCCTGGTCGCATCTGGCACGATCTCGGCAGAAGCCTGGCCATCGGTCGCGCAACCGCTGCGATGCTGTGCGTCGAATACCTCGTGATAGGCGCTCACAGGCAGGATATCGAGCTCCTCCCACACCTTCCGGCGCTCGGGCGGCGCCATGGCCCCGATGGTGCGGTAGGGCTCGTGCGGATCGCTGCGGGACAAATCGTCGAGCAGCGCATCAGCCAGGTCGGCGGCGATGTTCTTCAGCTGCCTCCGCTCGGTCCTGATGCCGAACGCCGCCGCGACGCTTCGGATCTTCTGCTCTCCCAGGATCGGAAGGTCCAGCTTGCCCTCGGCCGCCCATTTCAGCGAAAGGATGACCTCGCGGGCGTGCATGCCGTGCTGCGCCACGCCGGCCGCCGCCGAACGCAGCATGTTGCGGGCGACGATCAGGTCGGCATCGGCCCCGCACACGCCGCGCGGCGCCTTGGCCGTTACGCGGCACGGTCCCATGTTGCAGATGCGGCAGCAGGTGCCGCTGAGCCCAAAGTTGCACTGGGGTTGCTGGGCGTCGAAGCGGTCGAAAGCCGTGTCGAAGCCTAGCTGCTCGCTACGAAGGAGCATGTCGCGCACGGCAGGGTCGGGGGTCGCGTCGATCTGGTCCTGTTTGGTGGGGAAGGTCTTGCGGTACGCCTTCACCGCCTCGTTGTAGTCCTTCACGAACGCACGCTGGCGCTCTTCCTCGTCTGCGCCATCGAGGTGCGCGGCCTCGTGCGTCACGATGGAAACCCCGTTCTCGTCGAAGCCGATGAGGTTCCTATGTGTGTGTATGTGCGAGAGCTCGGCCCTCGCCTTCTCTTCTGCCATCTCGTCCTCTGCTCTCGCCTCTGGAAGGGACGACCGCCCTGTGCGCGCGGCCGAGTTTGGCCCGAGCTTCGCACGCGCACGGGGCGGTCGCGGGAAGGCGGTATCGACCGGTCATGCCCGCCCGCAAGAGAGAGGGGGTG
>JAFUBE010000777.1 GCA_017460365.1 Eggerthellaceae bacterium | reverse complement strand
GGGTCTGGCAGTAAGTGGGGCAGTTCCGCAAGGAGCCTTCCAGTTGTTAGAACTGCGCTTGGACGCACGTAATCGCTATGACGCCGTAGATGTCGTCGGCGGTGCAGCCGCGGGACAGGTCGTTGACGGGTGCGGCGATGCCCTGCGTGATCGGGCCGTAGGCTTCGGCTTTCGCCAGTCGCTGCACGAGCTTGTAGCCGATGTTGCCGGCGTCGAGGTCGGGGAACACGAGCACGTTAGCATGTCCTGCAACCGTTGAATCCGGCGCCTTGGAAGCGCCCACCTCGGGAATGATCGCTGCATCGAGCTGCAATTCGCCGTCGAGCGCGAGGTCGGGTGCGAGCTCTTTCGCGATTGCGGTAGCCTCGACCACCTTGCTCGCATCGTCGTTTTTCGCAGAGCCGTGCGACGAGTGGGACAACAGCGCCACGCGAGGCTCTCCTTCGACGAGACGTGAGAAAGACTCCGCCGAGTTTACGGCGATGTTCGCAAGGCGCTCGGCGTCGGGCTGCACTTCAAGCCCGCAGTCGGAGAACACGAACGTGCCCTTCTCGCCGAAGTCGCAATCGGGAACCACCATGACGAAGAACGAGCTCACGAGCTTCGCTCCGGGCGCAGTCCTGAGAATTTGAAGGCTGGGGCGCAAGACGTCGCCGGTTGCATGGCAGGCGCCTGCGACCATGCCGTCGGCACGGCCGTTCTTCACGAGCATGACGCCCAGGTAAAGCACGTCCTTCACGAGTTCGGCCGCCTTGTCTTCGGTCATGCCCTTGTGCTTGCGGATCTCGAAGAGCTGCGATGCGTATTCACCCGAATCGTCGAAATCGTTCGGGTCGATGAGCTCGGCGCCGTCGAGGTTGAACGAACTCGTCTCAATTGCGCTGACGTTCCCCAAAATGACGAGGTTGGCGATGCCGTCTGCCAGGATTTTCTCAGCTGCCGCCAGCGTGCGTTCGTCGTCGCCCTCGGGCAAGACTATGGTCTTCTTGTCGGACTTCGCACGGGTCACGATAGTTTCGAGGAACGAGCTCATAGCAACTCCCATCTTGTTGTGGTTTACGGCTGCGTGATTTATCGCATTTATATGGTAATGCCAAGCCACAATTGCAGCACCGTTAAAATAGTCCTCGGTTGTTAAATCTGGTAAGACGATTGTCATGCCTTGAGAAAGGGACCGCGTGAAAACGATCACGTTCGCAGTGCCATGCTATAACTCGGCCGAGTATATGGACAAGTGCATCGAATCGATCATGGCGTTCGAAGACGGGCGCGGCGATTTGGAGATCCTCATCGTGAACGATGGCTCGACCGATGAAACGGCGGCGAAAGCCGATGCCTGGCACGAGCGTTACCCCGACACGATTTACGCGATTCATAAGGAAAACGGCGGTCACGGCTCGGCGGTGAACGCGGGGCTGGCCAGCGCGCGCGGGCGCTATTTCAAAGTGGTCGATTCCGACGACTGGCTCGACGAGCAGGCGATGCGACCGATCATGCGATACCTCGTGAGCCAAAGCGAGCTGCGCGATGCCACCGATTTGGTCATTGCCAACTACGTGTACGAGAAGGTGTACGAGGGCACGCGCACCGCAATCGATTACAAGAACGTTTTTCCCGAGGATCGCGAATTCACGTGGGACGAGATTCGCCGCTTCCGCGCAAGCCAGTACCTGCTCATGCATTCGGCGATTTACCGTACCGAGCTTCTGCGCGATATCAGGCTGCAACTGCCCGAACACTGCTTCTACGTCGACAACATTTTCGTGTACGTGCCGCTGCCCGTCGTGTATTCGATCCGCTATTTCAACGTCGACATGTACCGGTACTTCATCGGCCGTGAAGGCCAATCGGTGAACGAGTCGACCATGATGAAGCGTATCGATCAGCAGCTTCGCGTAACGCGATTCATGATAGATGCGGTCGACCTCGCCGAGGACGTGCCATCGAAGAAGCTGCGCAAATACATGGAGAACTACCTGTCGATGATGATGTGCATCTG
>JAFUBE010000079.1 GCA_017460365.1 Eggerthellaceae bacterium | reverse complement strand
GGTAGTCTGCGGGATTGCCCGGTTTGGGTCCGGCGGGAAGCGGGGCGCCTGCCCAGAAACAAAACGACCCGCCAGGAGGCGGGTCGTTGCGAGCGAGGTGTTGCTGTTTCCTAGCCGAAGAAGATGCCGATCTCGCGCTCGGCGGAGGCGGGAGAATCGGAGCCATGGATGACGTTTTCATCCATGATCAGGCCGAAATCGCCGCGGATGGTGCCAGGGGCGGCTTCTGCCGGGTTCGTGGCGCCCATGAGCGTGCGCACCTTGGCGACTGCGCCCTCGCCGGAAACGACCATCTTCACGACCGGACCGCTCGTGATGTAGGCGATGAGGCCCTCGTAGAACGGCTTGCCCTCGTGCTCGGCGTAGTTGGCCTTCGCCTGCTCGGGGGTTACCATCTCGAGCTTCATCTGCTCGATGGTGAGGCCCGCGCGCTCGAAACGGTTCACGATTTCTCCGATGTGGCCGTTGCGCACGCCGTCCGGCTTGATCATCGTATAAGTCTTTTCTACAGCCATTTTCTTCCTTTCTCTATCGGGGCGCGAACGCCCCGTGGCTTATTGAGCCGTACTTGCGAAGTACAGGTCGACGTTGGATATCTTCCAGCCTATCATGTCGCGCACGAGCGAAATCTCGTAGGTGATGTTGCCACCCTGAGGCGTAGTACCCGTGGCGTAAGCGGTCGTCGAACTCATCGACTTGTTCATACCGTTAATCGTAACCGTCGATCCTGCAGGAATGAGAGCCGACATGTCCTTTATATCGTCTTCGGTGATGCCGTTGGCATACGAGCTCGTCGCCTTCGGATCGTTGAACAGCTGCGTAATGACAGCTTCTTGCGTGGGGAAGCCATAGCCTTGCATATACAGGAACAACCCCGCGCCAAGCGCGATGATGACGACCAGGATAACGGCGAGCAGAATCTTCAGCCCCACGCTGCGGCGTTTGCGCTCGAGCTTCACGACGCCCTTCGACCACTGCTCGAGTTCTTCATCGGTCGCATTGAAGAACCGCTCTTCACCGGGGGCCGCGCCGCTTGCATCGGCATACTGGTCGGCAAAATAGTAGTCCTCGGAAACTTCGTCGGAAACGATGTAGGGGTCTTGCTCGGAAATAGCCGAGCCGTCAGAGGCAATATCGAGCCCCGAGGTGTCGGCAACCGCAGGAAGCGCCTGGGTCGCGTCGGCGTTGCCCTGGGCTACTGCGGCGATGGCGCGTTGGTAGTCGACGCTTGCCGAGTCGGACAGGAAGTACGTCTTGTCGGCAATGGCGTGTTCGAACGCATCGACCGCCTGCTGCATCTGACCCGATGCGACATAGGCTTGCCCAAGGCTTGCGTACATCTTGTTGCGCGTATCGTTGCTCATGTCGAATTGCAATGCGCTCTCGTATGAGGCGACTGCATCGGCAGGGCGGTTCAGCGCCATGAAGCACACGCCGAGGTTCAACAATGCCTTTGTCGGATCAGGGTTGGTCTCGTCGAGCGCAGCCTCGCGGAACGCTACGCCGGCTTCAGCCGACTTCCCCTGCTTGAGCAGCGCGTTTCCCATGCCAGAATACGCCTTGTAGGGCGTAGCGTAGTTGCGGTCGGACACCGCGATCTCGAAGTGCTTCACCGCGTTGGGCCAATCGCGCAAGGCGGCATAGGCCATGCCCAGATTGCAGTTCACGGTTCCCACCGCATCGTAGGCGGAATCTGCGGTCGCGCGCGTGTACGCCTCTATGGCCTCGTAATAGCTCTTCAACCTGGTGAGGCAGTTGCCGATTTGGTGGTAGATCAGGCCGACTTCGCCCGGCTGGGGCGGCTGGAGCTGATCTTGCAGGCATCGCGAATACAGATCGAGCGCCCGGTTGTAATCGGTTGCAACCGCCGCCGCCTTCGCTTGCTGGAATAACTCGTTGTTCATTGACGACCTTCTTTGAGATCTGGGTGCAATTGTCGTTTATTCAGCTATGTTCTCGATCTCGATGTGCTCGATCACGTCGCCCGCACGCAGGTTGTGGATGACGTCGAGACCCTCGAGCGTGTCGCCGAACACCGTGTAGTCGGTGTCGAGGAACGGCTGGGGGCCAAGGCAGAAGTAGAACTGCGAACCAGCCGAATCGGGCATCTGCGAGCGGGCCATGGCCAGCGTGCCGTCGTTGTGCTCGTTGTGCGGGTTCGTGCGCCACTCGCCCTTGATCTGATGGCCCGGACCGCCCGTGCCAGGTTGCCCGGCAGGGCCGCGCAAACCCTGGGCGACGTCTTCGGGCGACATGTCGCGCGTGTTGGGGCAACCGCCCTGGATGACGAAGCCGGGCACGTAACGGTGGAATTTCAGGTTGTCGTAGAAGCCCTGCTGGGCCAGCTCGACGAAGTTCCCGACATGGATCGGAGCGTCTTTGCCATGCAGCTGGACGCGAATCGTTCCCTTCGAGGTAGATAGGACGGCGATCTCTTCGCCCGAAGGCTGGTAAGCGGGAGTATACAAATCTGCCACAAGGTCTCCTTTTCAGTGGTGCGAATACATATATGTCCAATATTCTATCAGGGAAGGGCTTGCGCCGAAGGAAAACTCTCAAATTTGTGGAACGCCACTGGCCGGCGGGTGACGGTTGGGCGCATTCGGTATACTTAACGTCAGAGTAACTGGGAAAGGGAGCAATCATAGCTGAGACGACGACAACTCCGCTGGTCACGTTTGTGGTGCCTTGCTACAACTCCGAAACATACATGCGCAAAAGCATCGAATCGCTGCTGGGCGCCAACCATCCCTACGAGATCTTGGTGATAAACGACGGCTCACACGACAACACGTCGGCCATAGCGCACGAATACGCCGAGCGATACCCGCAGGTGATCGCCGTCGACCAGGACAACGCCAACTGGGGTGGCGTCGTGAACCGCAGCATCGAGCTGGCGCGCGGCACGTACTTCAAGGTGGTCGATTCCGACGACTACCTCGACGAGCTTTCCTTGCGGCGCGTGCTCGACACGCTCGCGATGCTGATGGAAGTCGACGACGAACCCGACCTGCTCGTCACGAACTACGTGTACGACCACCTCAGGACCGAATCGCAACGCGTCATGCAATACCGCTCGTTCTTCCCCATCGGGCGCACGTTCGGCTGGGACGAGGTGAAGCTCTCGAGGGGCGGCAAGGTATACCAGGACAAGTTCATCATGATACACGCAGCATGGTTCAAGACGTCGGTCATGCGCGAATCGGGCGTGCGCCTGGAAGAAGGCGTCTCGTACATGGACAGCATGCTTCTGCTGCACCCGTTACCGTACGTGAAGAAGCTGTACTACCTCGACGTGGCGCCGTACCATTACATCATCGGGCGCGACGGGCAGTCGGTTGAAATCGAGGTCGTGAAGAAGCACATCGACGAGCAGATTTTGGCGTCGCAACTGGCCATCGACGACTTCGACTACGGAAAGCTGTATAAAGAGAATCCGGGCTGCGCCATGCTGATGACCGGCTACGTGTCATGCATGATGAGCGTATCGACGATTCACCTGTTCATGATTGGCACCGACGAAGCCATTGCGAAGAACCGCAAACTGTGGTCCCACCTCGCAGCGAAGAACCCCGAGCTGTACCGCAACGTTCGCAAATCGTGGGCAGGGCGTGCCAACCGCAGGACACGCGCGGGGAGAGCCGCCGCTCTGCTCGGCTACGCTTTCGCTCAAAAAGTTTACAAATTCGCTTAGAATAGGTTCATCCCATCCGAGGAGGAGAAACATGGCCGACGCTCACCTGACAAAGACAGATGAGCACATCGACGAGGCACCTGACGAGGTACCCGAATACGCCGACGCGAGCCACTGGATGCATTCGGTGTCCGCAGATAGCACCAACGCCAGCGAAGCGGAATCGGGCGCCAAAATCGACCTGACCGACATCGACCTGACCGCCATGGCTGAAGACGAGGTGATACCCGACAAGGGAACCGCGCATTCGCTCAGCCGCAAGGTGAACATCGCCCTGTGCGCCATCGCTTTCGTCGTACTGTTCGGCTACCTGTTCATCGCCGGCGAGGGCGAGGACACGATTCGCGCACTCACGTCGTTCAACTACCTGTTCTTGTTCTTGGCGCTCGCGATGATGGTCGCGTACTGGCTGCTCGAGTCTGCCAGCATGCAGATCATCTGCAACAGCTTGTACCGCGGGTTTTCGTTTGGCAAAACGTTCATCGTCACTATAATAGGGCAATACTTCAACTGCATCACGCCGCTGTCGAGCGGCGGCCAGCCGATGCAGGCGTACTATTACCAGCGCTTCGGGCTGCCTATCGAACACGCCATGCCCATGCTGCTGTGCCGTTTCATCGCGTACCAGTTCACCATGATCATCTACGCCATCATCGTGCTGTTGCTGCGCTTCAACTACTTCATGCAGGACTTGCGACCCATCATGTACCTAGTGGCCATCGGCTTTTTCGGCGGGTTCGTGCTCATCGCCATGCTGCTGTCGCTCGCGTTCGCGAAGGGACCCATCATGAAGGTGGTGGCCTGGGCCATCAACCTGCTCGGGCGCATCGGCATCCTGAAGCACCCCGAGGACACGCATGCCAAAGCCATGAAGTCGCTCGAGGAATCGTACGGGGGTATGCGCTTCCTGCTGGGCAAGCCGACGCTGCTCGTGAAGGTGTGCCTCGTGACGTTCGTGCAGCTCACCGTTTACTTCTCGCTGTCGTGGGTGATTTTCGCCGGGTTCGGGCTCGACTTCGAGAAGCTGGGGATGGACCCGGTGGATGGCTATTTCACCGTGATTTCATGCCAGGCGTTCATCTACCTGATCTCCTCGTTCGTGCCGCTGCCGGGAGCCATCGGGGCGTCCGAGGCAAGCTACATCACGTTCTTCAACTACGTGTACAAGGACGCCTCGGTCGTGGCGCTGTCCACCTTCATCTGGCGCGTGTTCACATTCTATCTGCCGATCGTGCTGGGCATGGCGCTCACGCTCATGATCAACAACGAGACTTCCCCGCTCGCGAAATGGATCCGCAAAGACGACACCCGCATGGCTTTCACCGCCCACTCCGTTTCGCGGGAAGAGAAGAAAGGCGAGTGAACGGCGCACTCTTTCATCGGGCAGGCTCGGTTCGG
The DNA here is from genome assembly GCA_017460365.1 of Eggerthellaceae bacterium. Lineage (GTDB taxonomy): Bacteria > Actinomycetota > Coriobacteriia > Coriobacteriales > Eggerthellaceae > UBA9715. Next base: position 8,472 of record JAFUBE010000079.1, on the reverse strand, counting down.
GCGGCTGCATCTGCCATCCTGAACGAGCGGGCCGAATTCCACTTGCAATCGGCGAAATTGTTTGGCATAATAGGCAAGCTGTTTTTGGGTCCCCATAGTCTAGAGGTCAGGACGCGGCCCTTTCAAGGCTGAGACACGGGTTCGATTCCCGTTGGGGGCACCACCAAATGAGAGAAGCCGTTCTATGGAGCGGCTTTTTTATTGGAGATGCTGCAATGACGACGTTTGAACAACTTGGCCTTTCGAAAAAAGTGCTTTCTGCAGTCGAGCGCATGGGTTACAAGCAACCCACGCCCGTGCAGGAAAAGGCGATTCCGCTCGTTTTGAAGGGCCGCGACATCATCGCTGCCGCGCAGACCGGCACGGGGAAGACGGCAGCGTTCTCGTTGCCGAGCATGGACAAGCTCGGGCATGCGAAAGGCGGCTCCGGTCCGCTCATGCTCGTGGTCACGCCCACGCGCGAGCTCGCGCAGCAAATCGGCGAGGTGGCGAGCGAAATCGCCGTCTCCACGCACCATCGCATCGTAACCGTGGTGGGCGGGCTTTCGTACAAGCCGCAGATCGACCGGCTCTCGCGCGGCTGCGACATCCTGATCGCCACGCCGGGGCGCCTCATCGACCTCATGGACCAGAAGGCCGTGCGGCTCGCCGACGTGCAGGTGCTCGTGCTCGACGAGGCCGATCGCATGCTCGACATGGGCTTTCTGCCATCGGTGAAGAAAATCGTGGCAGCCACGCCGAAATCGCGCCAGACGCTGCTCTTCTCCGCGACGATCGACAAGTCGATTCAGGACATCACGGGAAAGATGCTGCGCGATCCGGCGACCGTGGAGATCGCACGCAAAGGCGACGTGGCCGAGACGGTCGACCATTACGTGATCCGCGTTCCGCAATCGGTAAAGCCAGCGCTGCTCAAAGCGCTGTTGAAGGAGAAGGGGTTCTTCCGCGTGATCGTGTTCGCGCGTACGCGCAGCCGCGCCGATTCGTCGTGCCGACGCCTGCGCCGCGAAGGCTACAAGGTGGCTGCAATCCATTCCGACCGCAGTCAGAACCAGCGCAAACGCGCGCTCGACCAGTTCGCCAACGGCGAGCTGAACATCATAACCGCAACCGACGTGCTCGCGCGCGGCATTGACGTCGACGAAGTCGATTACGTGATCAACTACGACGTTCCCGAGCAGCCCGAAGACTACATCCACCGCATCGGACGCACCGGACGCGCGGGCGCCAAGGGGCTCGCCATCACGTTCGTCACTCCCGAAACCGAACCTCAGCTCCGCGACATCGAGAAACTGATCAAGAAGACCATCCCCGAGATGGAGCTCGGGTCGTTCGACTTGGCGGCCGCTGAAGCGGAGGCAGCTGCGAACGCCATAAACGGCCAGGCGCGGCGCGACCCCGAGGTGAACAAGGTCAAGCGCGAGCTGGCGAACCGCGCGCAAAAGGCGAAGCAGAAATCGCAGGAGACGCCGGCACCGCGACGCCGAAAGAAGAAAGGCGTTGCGAACGGCACGCAGAAACCGAGCATGGGAAGCGGCCGCAAGCAGAAGCAAAACCAGAAACAGCGCAGCGCAAAACAGCAAGCCAAAGGCGACTTTCGCCCCGGCCGCGCGCGCCGTGCAGAAGTGCAACGCTCCCGCAACCGCCGGAAGTGAGGTGTGACACTTCGTGTCTGACGGGAAGTGTCACACCTGCGGCAAGTAAAGCTGGCGTCCCCGGCGGGATTCGAACCCACGGCCTTCTGCTCCGGAGGCAGACGCGCTATCCAGCTGTACCACGGGGACGCGGACAGTAGAATTATACGCTACTATGTTCCATATGTTTCGAGCGCAAACGAAGGATTCACACGCACATGACTTACACCGTCGAAATCGAGCGCATGGCGTACAGCGCGGATGCCATAGGGCACCTTCCAAATTGAAAGACCGTCTTCGTGGAAGGCGCGGCCCCTGGCGATGTGGCGGAAATCGAAGTGACCGAAGAGCGCAAGACCTTTGCGCACGGCACAATCGTGAAGCTAGTGGAGGAATCGAGCGTTCGCGTTGCGCCGGTCTCGTTCATCGACCAGGTGTGCGGTACCGCTCCATGGCAGCACATCGCTTACAAAACCCAGCTTCAAGCAAAACGCGCTATCGTCGCCGGCGCGCTCGTGCACACTGCGCACTTCGACGAACAACGCGCAGAGGTGCTCGTCGGCGCCTGCTTGCCGAGCCAGCGCACGTGGAACTACCGCAACAAACTCGAGATGGGCGGCGGCGTAGGCGCTGACGGAAAATTCACGCTCGGATTCTACCGCGAAGGCACCGACGAGCTTATCCCCGCCGAGTCGTCCCGCCTGGCGCACAAGGCCATCGAGAAAGCGCCCAAAGCGCTGCGCGGGGCCATACGCTATGCGCAGGGCAACCGGGACCTCGGCATCTACCGCGTGGGCGTGCGCCACAGCCTGGCAACCGGCGAACTGGAAGTTGCGATATGGACGCGGCCTGGTGCTTTTCCACGTGCGCTGTTCGCGAAAACGCTCTCGACGGCCGTGAAATCCACGAGCATCGTGCGCGTGCTCGCCGACCCTGGCAAGGCGCGCAAAATCAAAGGCGTCGAAGTGCTCGACGGGCGCGGATATTGGCGCGAACGCGTAGGCGATGTCGAGTTCTCCACGCAGGCACCCTCGTTTTTCCAGGTAAACACGGCGCAGGCGAACAAGCTCGTGAACACGGTAATCGCTGCGCTCGGCGACGTCGAAGGCGCCTACATCGCCGACCTGTACGCGGGCGGCGGAACGTTTTCCGTGCCACTGGCGCTCGCTGGCGCCGATGTCGTAGCCGTTGAAGCAGCCGCCTCGTCGGTCCGCGACTTACGCTACAACGCCGACGCGAACGGCGTCGATATCGACGTGGTGGGCGGCGATGCTGCACGCGAGCTTCCCGGGCTCGGGGAACTCGATGCACTCGTGGTCGACCCGCCGCGCGCGGGGCTTGCTGAAAGCATCATCGGAACCATCGCGACAGCTGCGCCCCGCCGCGTCGCGTATGTCAGCTGCGATCCGGCCACCTGGGCCCGCGACGTCGCCCGACTCGAATCGCAAGGCTACCGTCTCGCCTCGGCAACCCCGGTCGATTTGTTCCCGCAGACTTTCCACGTGGAGATCGCAAGCGTGTTCGAGCGACAGTAAGCACCGCTTGAAAAGCTGACTTACCGAATATCCTAGAAGATCAACCAGAACCGGCTTCCGTTCCCTCGGCTCGGGTCTAGAAAGAGATTGTGGAGAACTTGTATGTTATCCTTAGTAAACAAGCCGCCTTTCGTGCGGTTCATGCACGAAAGTCAATGGTTTCTAACAAATATTCCCAATTGTAGATAATTTTCTTCGTTTATCCTAATCAAAGACAGAGTATTGATAAACTAACTTACCGGTGGGGAGCTGAAGAAGCAACGCCGTCACCCTCTGGTCGAACCTGGAAACTCCCTAATTTCGGCTCCCCATGCGACGGTCATTCACTGTATTTCCGATAGGTGTCGATCACACGCAGCTCGTATTGCTTGCGCGTACCCTTCACAACCGTGTCGAGAATGAGGCCGCACGCAAGGCTGAGCAACCCGGTGAACTCGAGCGCGACAGCAAGCACAACCGAAGGAAGGCGCGGAACGAGCCCGGTGCGTGCGAATTCCGCTATAACGGGAATGCCCACGATGAGGCCGAGCACGACGAAAATCAGTGCTATCCAAGCGAAAAGCGCCATCGGGCGGTAATCCTTGAATAGCGACATAATCATCTTGAGCACCTTGAAGCCATCGGAGAACGTGGAGAGCTTCGACTCGGAGCCTTCCGGGCGGTCGCGATAGTCGATCGGCACTTCGGCGATCTTCCACCCTTTGTCGACCGCATGAATCGACAGCTCTGTTTCGATTTCGAACCCTGGCGAGAGCACCGGCATCGTCTTGGCGAACACGCGATTGAACGAGCGATAGCCCGTCATGACATCGGAGAATTCGAACCCGTAGATCCACTTTATGAGCACGCGCACGAGGTTATTGCCGAAACCATGGAATGCGCGGTCGTTTTCCTCGCCGTATGTGCCGTTTGACAAACGGTCGCCCACGCACATATCGGCATCTCCTGCGATAAGCGGCTCGAGCAGTGCACGGGAAAACTCCGCAGGATACGTGTCATCGCCGTCGACCATGATGTAGTAGTCTGCGTCGATGTCGCGAAGCATCTGACGAACGACATGGCCTTTACCCTGGCGCGGCTCGTGACGCACAATGGCTCCGTGCTCGGCAGCGATGGCGGCCGTGTCGTCTGAGGAATTGTTGTCATAGACGTACACGTCGGCATCGGGCAGCACGCGATGAAAGTCGTCGACTACCTTCGCAATCGTAATGGCTTCGTTGTAACACGGCACGAGCACTGCCACCGATCCGATGTCGGCCGTGCGGAAAACCTCTTCGGACTGCGTCATGACCCCTCCTTTTGCATACGCCCGTCCATTCTAATACACCGCTTGAAGAATGCCGAAGATTTTTGTTCGCGCGCCGACAGCGTGACACTTCGTATCTGACGGGAAGTGTCACGCGCTCCCATCTCCGTGTTCGTACATGAAAAAAGCCCCGCGGAGGGGCTTTTCTCGAGGCGATGCGAAACTTGCTTTACGCGACAGCCTTACGTGCGATTTCGACGAGCTGAGCGAAAGCGGCAGGGTCGTTGATGGCCATGTCGGACAGAACCTTGCGGTCGAGCTCGACGCCCGCTTTCTTCAAGCCGTTCATGAACACCGAGTAGCTCATGCCGTTGGCACGTGCACCGGCGTTGATACGGGTGATCCAGAGCTTGCGGATTTCGCGCTTCTTGTTGCGGCGATCGCGATACTGGTACTGCAGCGAATGCTGGACTTGCTCTTTAGCTTTGGTGTATGTGCGCGACTTCGCGCCATAGTAACCCTTCGCGCGGCCGAGAACGGTGCGGCGCTTCTTGCGCGCATTGACGGAACGCTTAACACGAGCCATGATTAATCTCCTTCAGACGATACTTAAACGATTAGCGAAGACCGAGGTTGCGCGCGACGACCTTCCTGTCGGACTTCGCGATTTCGGTTTCCTTGCGGAAGTTGCGCTTGCGCTTCGGACTCTTCTTGGTCAGGATGTGGCTCTTGTAGCCCTTCGCGCGCATGATCTTGCCGGACCCGGTAACGCGGAAGCGCTTGGCGGAACCGCGATGCGTCTTCATCTTAGGCATTTATTCGTCCTTTCCTTCGTCTTTCGACTCTGCTTCTTTCTTCTTCTTTGCCGAAGCCGGCAGCGGCGCGATGAGCATGTGCATGTTGCGCCCCTCCATCTTCGGCGGACTCTCGATGACCGCCACGTCCTTCAGGTCGTCGGCGAGCTTCTCGAGGATAGACAGACCCTGGTCGGGGTGCGACATCTCGCGGCCCCTGAACATGATGGTGATCTTGACCTTGTTTCCCGCGTCGAGGAAGCGCAGTACGTGCTTCTTCTTCGTGTTGTAGTCGCCCACGTCGATCTTCGGGCGGAACTTCATTTCCTTGGTCTCGATCTTGGACTGGTTCTTACGCGCTTGCTTTGCCTTGATCGCCTGGTCGTACTTGTATTTGCCGTAGTCCATGATGCGGCAAACAGGCGGATCGGCGTTCGGGGCGTTCTCGACCAGGTCGAGACCTTCATCTTCGGCGATGCGACGGGCTTGCACGGTGGGGTAAATGCCCATCTGGTTGCCGTCGTAGCCGATCAGCCGGCACTCGCGCACGGTGATCTGTTCGTTGAGCCTAGGCTCCTGAGCTGCTATCGCGCTCACCTACTTTCTACATGCCTTCGAAACAGGCCGGCGAGCTTGCCGCTCGACCCGTCGCCAATAAAAAACCCGTCATAGACGACGGGCAACGATGCGAAATTCGCGTATGCGCGTATTCGTTGAACCCATCGGCCACTCAAGGTGCCGAACCAGGTGGAAGGCATCGCCTTCACTTGTGTAACAGCTTTGCCATAATACCACGTTTCGTTACCAATGCAAGGTTTCTCCATCAGGGTATAATGCACGCTAGTCGAAAACGAAACGGAGAAACAATGACGCATCCAGCCGACTTCGCGAAACGCGTCTTCTTGCCTGCATTGCTTGTCTTCGCGCTTGCTTTTTCCTTCCAGCCGATTGCGCCTTCGCAGGCTTTCGCGCAAAACACGGGCGGGCTGCTCACGATGGCGGAAACCGACGATTCGCAAGAGACGTCGGCCGACCCAAGCGAAGCAACGAATCCACCTGACGAGGTCACGACCATTCCGCCCCACGTGAATTACCGCGTCAGCTTGAAAAAGGGCAGCTGGTCTCCCCTCGCGAGCGACTATGCGATAGCGGGAAAAACGAACAGCAGCGCGCGGGTGAGAAACGTGAAGATCTCGCTCGACAACGGTTCGTATGCGGGGAGCCTGAAATACCGCGTGAAGGTGGCAGGCGGCAAATGGACGAATTGGACGTACAGCGGAAAGGCCGTCGGAACAAGCAACAACATCGAGGCCATCCAGGTGAAGCTCACTGGCAAGATCTCGAAAACCTACGACGTCGTTTACCGAGCTTATGTCGATTCGGTGGGCTGGCAGCGACGCATGCGCAACGGCGAGAGCGCCGGCGTGGTCGGGAAGAACCTGCGAATCGAGGCGCTGCGCGTGCAGCTCGTGGAAAAGACGCGCGCGTCGGGCTGGATAAAGGCCGCGAACGGCGCATGGTCGTACTACAACAAGGGCAAAGCCATGAGGTCGACTTGGCTGAGCACCTCCGAATCGCCCATCGACACCAGTCTGGCCGGAAGCCATAGGTATTGGCTCGACGCGCAGGGAACCCTCGCTGTTAACCGCTACATCCTGCCCTCGACCCTCAACGACTCCAAGTCGGGCTTTGCCGCCTATGCGACCGAAGCGGGTTATCCGTTCTGCGGAAAGCGCGTAGCCGATGGGCAAATTACGCTTTCAGATGAAAACGGCAAACTCTACAAGAACACGCAATGGCTGACGACCTCGGCTTTCGACGGCTCGAAACAACGCTACCGGTTGCAGAACGCAGGCGACTACGCCGTCGTGAAAACCGGGCTGTTCTACGTAAAAGGCTACCTGTACTACGGATACGAAGACGAACGCGGCTACCTGATGCGCTCCACGACCAAATGGATGGTCAACGCCTGGTACAAGGCGAACTCGAAAGGAGAGCTCCTCAACGTGAACGGGGACGTTTCAGGCCATATCGAGCGCTACGTGAAATGGGCGATAAAAATCGCGCGCGACGACTCGCATGGATACAGCCAGTACAACCGCTGGGGACCCGACTACGACTGTTCTTCGCTGGTGTGCTCGGCGCTGCTTGCAGCCGGGTTCTACGACTCGGGCGCAACCTATACCGGCAACATGCGCGAGCGACTGCAATCGGTCGGGTTCGTGTGGCACACCGATTTGTCGGACTTGCGGCGGGGCGATATCATGCTCGTGCATCACGAAAACGGCCGTCAGCACACCGAGATTTACATCGGCAAAAACAAGCTAGTCGGCGCGCACATCGCCGAGACCGGCGGCATCCATGGAATTAGCGGCGACCAAACCGGCAACGAAATCAGCGTGACGCGCTACTACAACGCCCCTTGGGACGGCTTTTTACGGTACGTGTCGTAAAGAACGCACCTGCCCTACCCCACGTACTGCCAGCCCCAACGTGGGGCAGGCGTAGCATTGCGGGTCTGGCGGGAAACGGCTCACGGCCAGATGGTGGTGTTGGGGGCCGGGTGGGACATCAGGCCATCGGCGGTCATGTTGCGGGCAACTTCCACATATGCCGGGCCGGCGACCGTGATCAGGGTCTCGATCTCTTCGGCGGTGAGTTTGCGCACGGCCCGCGCGGGGCGGCCCATGATGAGGGTGCCCGGCTCGAAAACCTTGCGCTGGGTCACGAGCGAGCCCGCGCCGATAAGGCAGTCACGGCTGATCACGGCGTCGTCCATGACGGTCGAGCCCATGCCGACGAGCACGTTGTCGGAAATGGTGCAACCGTGCAGGGTAACGTTGTGGCCGACCGTCACGTTATCGCCGATGGCAAGCTTGCTGCCGACGCTCACGTGCAAACACGAGTTTTCCTGGATGTTCGTTCCCGCGCCTATGCGAATGGGCTCGCAGTCGCCCCGGATTTGGGTGCCTGCGAACACCGCCGAATCGCCGCCGATGGACACATCGCCGACGACGGTGCAATGCGGTGAAAGCATTGCCGTCGGAGCGCATTTCACCTGATGGTAGTCGGTGATGGACGCGCCCATCTTTATCTGGGGTTTAGCCATCGTCGCGCAGCCACAAGCCGGTCTTGCCGCCGTCCTTCTTCAGAAGGCGCACATCGCAGATCTCCATGCCGCGGTCGACAGCCTTGCACATGTCGTACACGGTTAGGCACGCCACGCTCGCCGCCGTGAGGGCCTCCATCTCGATGCCCGTCTT
>JAFUBE010000776.1 GCA_017460365.1 Eggerthellaceae bacterium | reverse complement strand
CTACCCCACTTTGGGTCTGGCAGTAAGTGGGGCAGTTTCCGTCTCGGGCCTGGCGGCGGGCGGGGCGGCTCCGGGGCGGGCGGGAAAAGGATCGCAAAAAGCGCTACAATATCCCGAATGCGAAAAATTGAGAGGGAAGGCCACCCCATGAAGTACATGACAACTGCCGAGATCCGCGAGAAGTACCTGCGGTTCTTCGAAGAGAAAGGCTGCAAGCGCTTGCCGTCGTCGTCGTTGATTCCCGACGACCCGTCGCTTCTGCTCACGAGCGCAGGCATGGTGCAGTTCAAGCCCTACTTCCTGCATGTGAAGGAATTCGACCCCAACTATATCGGCGCGACTACGGTGCAGAAATGCGTGCGCACCAACGACATCGACATCATCGGCACCACGGGGCGCCACCTGTCGTTCTTCGAGATGATGGGCAACTTCAGCTTCGGCAAGTATTTCAAGAAGGAAATGTGCGCCTGGGCGCTCGAGTTCTCGACCGACGTGCTTGAGCTGCCGCTGGAAAAGCTGTACTTCACCGTGTTCGAAGACGACGACGAGACCATAGAGATTTGGAAGTCGCTCGGCGTCGAGGACAGCCACATCAGCCGGCTGGGTGAAGACGACAACTTCTGGCGCGCCGGCCCCACGGGTCCGTGCGGCCCCTGCTCCGAGCTGTATTACGACCAGGGTCCCGAATTCGGTTGCGGCAAGCCCGATTGCGCGCCCGGTTGCGACTGCGACCGGTTCCTCGAGTACTGGAACTGCGTGTTTACCCAGTACGACGGCCAGGAAGACGGCACGCTCGCGCCGCTTCCCACCAAAAACATCGACACGGGCCTGGGGCTCGAGCGCACTGCCGCTATCATGCAGGGCGTACAGTCGAACTACGAAACCGACGTGCTGCGCAGCCTCGTGGCCGTGGGCGAGCGCCTGGCGGGCAAGAAGTACGACGGCAACATGATTCCCGGTGCGCTTTCGCCCGAGCAGGCGAAAATCGACCTGAGCCTGCGCATCTGCGCCGACCACAGCCGCTCGGTGTCGTTCATGATCGCCGACGGCATCCTGCCGGGCAACGAGGGGCGCGAATACGTGCTGCGCCGCCTGCTGCGCCGCGCGGTGCTGCACGGCCACATGCTCGGCATCGACGAGCCGTTCCTGTGCGAATATTTCGAGCAGATTGTCCAGCTCATGGGCCATGTGTACCCCGAAATCGTGGACAACCGCGAGCTCATCGAAGGTGTCATCCGCTCCGAGGAACAGCGGTTCGGGCGCACGCTGCGCACGGGCGAGGCGTACCTGAAAAAGGAGTTAGCCGATTTGCCGAGGGGCACCGTTTTGCCAGGAGAGGCCGCGTTCATGCTGCACGACACGTACGGCTTCCCTGTCGAGGTGACCCAGGAGATTTGCGAAGACTTCGGCATCTCGATCGACATGGAGGCCTTCGACGCGTGCATGGCCGAACAGCGCGAACGTGCCCGCGCCGCCACGAAGGACGACGCCGAGGCCGCCTGGTCGACCTACGGCAGTGTCGAGGCGGAAATCTTGAAGGAAACCGGCGCCACGAAATTCGTCGGTTACGACCGCACCGAATCGAAGGCGCGCATCCTCGCTATCGTGAAGGACGGCGCACGTGTCGCATCGCTCGGCGAAGGCGAAGAAGGCGAGATCATTCTCGACACCACGCCGTTCTACGCCGAGATGGGCGGCGAAGTGGGCGATACCGGCACCATCGCCACGAACGATTCGATGGCCGAGGTTGTCGACACCAAGGCGCCCGAGAAGGGCCTCACCTGCCATTTCGTGAAGGTCGTGAGCGGTCGCATGATCGAAAACGAAGCCGTTCAGGCAACGGTCGACGCCGAGCGCCGCGCGCGCATCACGCGCAACCACACCGGCACGCACATCCTGCACGCCGCGTTGCGCACCGTGCTCGGCGAACACGTGAACCAGGCCGGCTCCTACGTCGGCCCCGATCGCCTGCGTTTCGACTTCACGCACTTCCAGGGCTTAACGCGCGACGAGATTCGCGAAATCGAGGCGCTCGCAAACGCCGAGATCATGAAGGCCACGCCGCTCAACATTTACGAGACCTCGCTCGACGAGGCGCGCGCTTCGGGAGTTACAGCGCTGTTTGGCGAGAAGTACGGCGAAACGGTCCGCGTCGTCGAAGCGAGCGATTTCTCGCGCGAGCTGTGCGGCGGCTGCCACGTGGCCAACACGTCGGAAATCGGCTTCTTGAAGATCACGAGCGAGAGCTCGGTCGGTGCAAACGTGCGCCGCATCGAAGCCGTCACGAGCGTCGGTGCCCTCGAGTACATGAATCGCATCGAGGTCGCGCTGCGCGAGACGGCCGACGAGCTGCGCGTTCCGCTGTTCGACGTGCCCGAGCGCGCCGCGCACAACCTGCGCCAGCTGAAAGACGTCGAACGTCGCGCGAAGTTCGCCAAGAGCACGCTTGAGACCGGCGCGGTTGTCGACCTCATGGAGAAGGTCGTCGACGTGGGCTACCCGTTGCTCGTCATGCGCCGCGACGACGCCGACACCGAGGCGCTGCGCAACACGTGGGACACCGTGCGCAACCGCATGAGCGCGCCGGGCGCCATCGTGATCGGCACCGTGAAAGACGGCAAGCCGGTCATCATGGCGGCAGGCACCGACGAAGCGGTGGCGGCCGGCTTCCACGCGGGCAACATCATCAAGGAGATCGCGAAGCACATCCAGGGCGGCGGTGGAGGTAAGCCCACGATGGCGCAGGCAGGCGGCAAGAATGCCGACGGTCTCGACGCCGCGCTCGACGCCGCGCGCGAGATACTCGGCGCCAAGTAGGTGGACCCGTACAAAACCATAACCGGCACTGCCCAGGCCGAATACGAAGAAAAGAAATCGCGCTTCATCGGCCAGGTTGCGCATGTCGAAACCGAAGAAGAGGCGGTCGCGTTCCTCGAAGGGGTGCGCGCCGCCAATCCGCAAGCGCGGCACAACGTATACGCGTACGTGCTGCGCGCCAACAACCGCACGCGCTATTCCGACGATGGCGAGCCGGCTCGCACCTCGGGGCTTCCCACGCTCGAAGTGATCGACCACTCTGGGCTGAAGGACGTCATCTGCGTGACGACGCGCTACTTCGGCGGTACGCTGCTCGGCACGGGCGGGCTCGTGCGCGCGTACACGCAAGCAGCTCAAGATGCGTTTGCGGCGGCCGATACGGTCGTGTACGCCGAATGCGTCGATATCACGGTGAGCGTCGACTACCCCCTGTACGACTCGTTCAACCACTGGCTCACCAGCCAGGGCGTTCAGGTGGTTTCGACCGACTTCGCCGGCGACGTCACCGTGGAGATTCGTGTGCGCGCCGACCAGGCCGCCGCCACGCAGGCCGCCATCACCGAGCTCACCCACGGCCAAGCCGAGATGCTCGCCAGCGAACCCGCCTACCAGCCCCTAGCCTGGTAACCCCCCCCTCTGGCTCGGCGGCGAGCGGGGCGGGGCGCCGAGTCCAGAAAGCCCCGTAGGGGCGGCACTCGTGCCGCCCGCGGCGCGACAGCGCCGAATCTGCCTGCAAACGCATCCACTCCAGGTCCGGCAGGAATCGGGTCGCCATCGCCTAGTGCAGCGCTTCCACCGTGGGGTTTTCGTCGATCACGCGGTGCAGTTCGTCGATGTAGCGCAGGAGCAGGGTGCCGGGCCGGCGTTCGTTGTGCATGATGAAGCCGACCTGCATGCGCTCGTCGACCTCGAGCGGAATCGCCGTGATGCCGGAATGCATCTCGCTCGAAAGCACGCCAGTTGAAATCGTGTAACCGTTGAAGCTGGTCAGCAGGTTGGTCAGCGTGCCGCGGTCCGAGAAGCGAATGTTGCGGTCGTGTCGCAGGTAGCCAAATGGCTCCTCGGAATAATAGAACGAGTTCGTCGTGCCTTGCTCGAACGAGTAGCGCGGGTAGGGCTCGAGGTCTTCCAGCTTCACGATG
>JAFUBE010000775.1 GCA_017460365.1 Eggerthellaceae bacterium | reverse complement strand
GAGAAGGACGAGGCAGACGGAGATGAAGGAAGATTTCGTGCTGCCTCGGCCCCCGTGGAGCCAGTAGTGTGTGTGCCCATGCGCCAGGACGTCGCCCAGGACCGGATGGAACTTGGGGATGATGAAATCGCTAACCCTGGTCACCGGCGTCTCGGCCATCTTCGCCCTCCTCGCTTGCCATCGGCTCGATCGGGAAGTCGAGCATGAGCTGCACCGGCGCGTCGCCGACGTCCTCGGTCTTGCGCTCGGCCTTGCCGTACTCGTCGGGGTGCGTACGCTCCAGCAGCCAGGCCGCCGCCGTCCAGTGCTGGGGCTTCTCGGACGCCCTCTTGATCGTGTCGGTCAGGCTCAGCACGAACCCGGTCTCAGCTCTTTTTAGTCCATCGCATAATGCGCGTTTCGCAGAGCCCTGACGTGCGGTTTCACCCTCGTTCAGCCAGCGGTAGAACGTGGAGGGGTGCACTCCCAGGGCGGCAATGATGTACTTGTCGTAAAGGCCGCGCTCCTTCAGCTCGATCGCGGTCTCGACCATCTGCATTGTCAGCTTCGTCTTTCTCATGGGCGCAATTGTGCTGCCCTGTCACAATCTCGGCCGATGGGTCATGAAGCGTCGTCGCCGTTCCCCCGCTCCCGCCTGGTCGGGAGCCCGTACTTGCGGCACATCCGGCTGTTGCGCTGCCGCATCTTGTCGCGCTCGCGCCTGATGCCGGCGATCTCGTCAGGGTCGGTCGCCGCCTCGCGCTCGGCCTGCAGGAGCTCGTTGAACGCGATCTCCTCGTTGAGATGCTGGATTTCGGTGCATTTGGGGCACAGGCCGCTCTGGCGGTTCAGCCTCACGCCCACGACGCCGCATTCGGGGCAGACCTGCTGCACCTTCAAGCTCACATGGATCCGAGATGCCCTGTGCTCGACCGAATGGGGCGACCGGTCGACCCCGCATTCCCTCAGGATGGCGGCCGCCACGGCTTCCGCCCCCTGATGGCCGTACTCGCGGATTATCTCGTCCTGCCTCGTCGTCCAAGCAGTCATCGCCACCGACCGCCTGTCAGAACCGCCTGTGAGCTGACTGGCAACCGCCTCACGGCAAGGCGCGGGGCGCACGGCGGGGGCGCTCCGTCCCCCGCCTGCTCCCCCTGCCTAGCGCCCCTGCCTATCAACCCTTTATATATAAAGGGGCTGACAGGTGGTGTCAGGGTGTCATTCTGACGGGTTGACATGTCCTCCCCCTCTCCGCTTCACGATCGCCTTGCCGCTGCCCGGCCACTCGTCCTCGAACTCGCCCGAGCGCGCCAGCCAGTCCTTCACCGTGTTGAGCGACCACTCCAGCTCGCGCACGAGCTCGTCGCGAGGGAACGACTCGCGCCCGGCGATGAGCTTCTCGCAGGCCGCCTTGAGCGCAGCCGCCTTCCCCAGGTTGTCGACCTCGACCTGCTTGCGCCGCGCCTCCGTGAGCCCGCCGTAGTTGGGCTTGCAGTCCGCGAGCAGGCCCGTGTCGTCTATCTGGTGCAGCGGGAAGCAGAACCACAGGTCGAGCGCGTCCCTCGGCTCGAACTCGCGCAATGTGAACGACATCCGCCAACCTGACGGGTGCTTGCAATCGGCGATGCTGTTGACGCTGCGGGCCATCTCCATGGTCCCGGCCTCCAAGACGAGCTCGGTCATGTCGAGCACGGCGTCCGGCGCCCGCCCGAACACGCCCGAGCCGCTGCCCCGGTCGATGGCGGACTTCATGCCCTGGGCGCCCTTGGAGTGGTGGTGGCTGATTACGACCGCGCATTCGAGCCCCACGCACAGCCGATCGAGCTTGGCGAAGAACTCGCGGATGTCGCGGGCGTTGTTCTCGTCGCCGTCCTGCACCATGTAGGCGGGGTCGATGACGACCATCCCGAACTCCCCGCGCCCGCAGCGGGCGAACAGCTCGCCGACGATCTCCTCCAGGCCGCAGGGCGTCCCGCGCAGGGGCCAAACCACCAGGTTCGCGCGCGTTTGGTCAACGTCAGCGCCCTTGGCGTAGGCGACGGTCGATATGCGCTTCTGCAGCGTCCGCCTGTCGGTCTCGAAGTCGATGTAGAGCACCTTGCGCATCGTGCAGGGGAATCCCAGCCAGTAGCCGCCCGTGGCCACGCTTATCGCCAGGTTGATGAGGCCCCACGTCTTGTGCGACTTCGAGGGGCCGGTGAGCAGCATCTTGTGGGTCTCCAGAAGTATCCCGTCGATTATCGGCTTCGGCATGTCGGGCAGCTCCTCCCTCACGACAACGGCGTCGGCGAACGGGGGCAGGCAGCCCTCCGCCAGGTCGGGCTCCACGAGCGGGCCGCCGGCCTCGGCCGCCTCGATTTCCAGCATGTAGTCGTCATATGCGCCCATCGCGCCACCTCGTAACGTACAGAGGGCAGTCGTCGCCCTCGAACTGGCATATCTCCTCGTAATCCCACGCCTCGCCTCGCATCGCGCACAGCCATTCGTCGGCGTCCTTCGCATCGCCCGGGTAGGGCGGCAGCACGACGCGGGGAACGCCAATCGCGGAGAGGTCGGCGGCGATCTTCGCGGCGGCCTTGCGGCCTTCCGCGTCCTCGTCCATGCAGACCATTACCTTGCGCGGCCGCAGCCCGGCGGGGGTGTGGTAGACGACCTGCGAGAACCGCTTCGCGTTGCCGATGCCCCCGAGCGCCATCGCGTGCTTGCCCGTGGCCTTCGCGAGCGCCATCGCGTCGATGAGCCCCTCGGTCACGTAGACGACGGGAAGCGAGGCCGACAGCATCCACTCGTTGTAAAGCGGGCTCGCCACGCCCTTCGGCCGCCATTCCTTGTTGCGGACCCCGCCCCGGCTTACGGTCCTCGCCATGCAGTAGCGGACCTCCGTGAAGTCGCGGTTCCAGAAGGGGATGACGATGTAGCCGAGCGCTTCCGGCTCGTATACCCTGAACTGCGACATGACGGCTTTCGGATTGCGTGCGAACCCCAGCCCGAACCGCGCGATGTCCGCGTCGTCCAATCCCCGCCAGCGCAGGTAGCGCCTGCCGACCTCGTTTCCCTGCTCGTAGAACGCGCAGAACGCATCGAAGCACGCAGACGAGACGTCCTGCGCCCCGGCTTCCCTGGGGAACTCGAACGGCGGTCGGGGCTTCGGCTTGTTCCTTGGCCTGCGCTTCGCTGTCAGACCACCGTCGTCCTCCAGCCGG
This sequence comes from Eggerthellaceae bacterium, assembly GCA_017460365.1. Classification (GTDB taxonomy): domain Bacteria; phylum Actinomycetota; class Coriobacteriia; order Coriobacteriales; family Eggerthellaceae; genus UBA9715. The sequence goes on along the minus strand of JAFUBE010000775.1, from coordinate 3,057 downwards.
TAGCCGGCATACGCCGCCACGGCCTCGGCCCTCTCGCGGAAGCCGTCGATGCCGTCGCGCATGCCGACGAGGTCGAAGACGTCCCACGTCCTGCCGCACCCGAAGCAATGAACTGCTTGGTCGCTTTCGTAATAATGAGCGGAAGGGTCGCTGTCATCGTGATCTGGCGACGGGCACTTGAACGCGCGCCCGAGCGCCGTTATGCCGTACAGGTCGCGCAGGATGTCGGGCATGAGCCCTTTCAGGGCGTCGCGGTCGCGCTCGCTAACCCGCGCCGCCATGGGCGGCATCGCCGCCGTGGGGATTCGCGGCACGGCCCTTGGTCAACGCGAAAACCGTGCTAGAATCCCTGCGACGGGCTTTTCCGGCTCCGTCGTACCCGCCCGCCGTGCCCGGTCCACGCCAATAGACAGTCACGGCGGGCGGTCTTTCCATGTTACCCGGCATCCGAACCCCCGTTCTTGAGCCAATCGATGAACTGGACTTTTGGTAAGTACCAGCGGCGGTCGCCGATATGCACCGCCGGCAGCTTCCCCTGGCGCGCCATCTGGCGCAGGTACTGCGGGGTCATGCCGGTTATCTCGGCCACGTCCTTGATCGTCAGCAGGTCGCTGTAATCGGCGAACATCGCGTCCCAGTCGCACCCCAGCGGGGCGCAGGCACCCCCGGGCTTCATCGCGGCACCTCCGCGAACAGCTCCTTCGGGTCATCTTCCCAGTTCAACGCCTTCGCTATCTTGGCCATCTGCTTCTCGTAGGGGATCAGGTGCCCGCTCTCGATCTGGCTGATGCTCGACACGTGCATCTCCGCGCGGCGCGCAAGCGCGCTCATCGACAGCCCGCGGCTCTTACGCTCCTCTGTCATCCTCAACATACGCTACCTCTCTTTCAACGTCGCGGGTTTACGTGTTGACGGCTGAGAGACCGTGTACTAGTATAGCTTCCAGGACATTACCATCCTGTTTGTTTATCAGTAAATTAATGAAAGTCGAAGGTATTGGTAAATGAAGCTACTCGCAGTGAACAAGACCTGGGCGGTCTACGACAACGCTGACGCCGGCGAGGGGTTCGACCCATTCGAGGCCCTGCGCGACCTGCTGAAGGTCGGTAGCTACCGCCAGCTCATCCCGTTCCTGCAGAAGCACACCTGCACCAACGCCTTCGCCGACTCCGTGCGCGACTACAAGACCACCTTCAAGAACTACCGGCGCGTGCGCTGGGGCCGCGTGCACAAGATCCACCTGCAGGGCGACCTGGAGCGCGCCATAAACGCGCACCCCGACATCGACTACCTCGACGAGCTCACGGCCTCCGACCTAGCGGGGAGGTCCACCAACGAGCTCGCCCTGCACGAGCTTGCCTACTTCCAGAAAGTCATGCGCCAGTTCCTCACGCTCGCCGCCGTGGCGTCCGGTTCCCCGGCGCCGGCCAACCTCTTCTTCGAGGTGCCGACCTCCGGCATCTTCGACTGGGAGTGGCGCGAGAAGAAGCTGCCGTTCGACCCCGACGAAGCCCGCTCGTTCGCCATCATGGCAAGCGACATACCCGTCGACGACAACGGCTTCTTCAGCGCCGACGCGTTCATGGAGCGCGGGATGATCTTCTCCTACATCGAGGCCTACGACGGCGAGAGCTCGGCCTACACCGAGACCGCCGTGAAAAGGTTCGCGCCAAGGGGGCGCAAGAGGGGGCCCGTCTGCACCGATGGCGTCGTGTACGGCTGGTACGAGCCCCAGAACAGCGAGTCCGACCCCGTGTTCGCCCACGCGCACAGCACGGCGGACTGCCTGGCCGTAACCGCCCCCAAGGGTGTCTCCGAGGCCGACGCCAAGCGCATGTTCGCCGGGCGCATACTCGAGACGCTCGTGAACATCGGCATAAACGAGCGCCTCTACGAGCTCACCTACCCCGTCCACGGCGACAACACCTACGAGCGCTACGCCTACGACGCCAAGAGCGGCGTGCTCTACGAGCGGGTCGAGGAGCGTCCCAAGGCCTGGTTCGAGGAGATGTACGATCTCGCAGTCGAGCTCGCCCTCGACGGCAAGGTGTCGCTGTGCCCCGTGTGCGGCTCTCCCGTGCCCGTACGCGACCTGAGGGGCCGCAAGCCCCGCGAGGTGTGCTCCGACACCTGCAAGACGGTAGCCAGCAACCAGCGCCGCGCCACGGCCATGAAGATGGCCATGGAGGGCACGCCCATCGAGGAAGCCATTGCCGAGATCGGCGAGGAGTACGAATCCAGCATCAGAAGGTGGTACTCCCAAACGACAGCCATTCCGGCCCAGTAGGGCCCGAAGGATAGACGACCCAGTTCACGACGTTCGCCGAAGAAGGAGGTGAAAGTAATGGCAAAAGGAGACGGAAGCATTACAGAGGTGAAGAGGCGCGACGGCAAGAGCTTCAACCCCAAGCACTGGCGCATATGCCTGTCGTTCGGGAAGGATCCGCTCACCAAGGAGCGCATCAAGGTCCAGGAGGTCTTCGAGGGCACGAAAACCGAGGCCCGCAAGCGCCGCGACCAGATAAAGGCCGAGCACGATAGCGGGCTATCGACGAAAGGTGCCAAGATGACCTTCTCGGAATTCGCGAACCAGTGGCATGACACGCGCGTGACAGCCGGCGAAGTCGGGCGCACGCGCCTGGCACGGGAGAAATGCATCATCGATGAGATATGCAGCCACATGGGCGACGTCCTATTGCGCGAGATATCGCCGCAAACCATCGACGCACTCTACACCCGCATCCGCAAGGAAAAGACCGAGAAGCGCGGAAAGTGCAGCGGCACCACCATGAACATGGTTCACAAACTACTCAAGCAAATCCTACAGACTGCGGTTGACTACGACCTCATACTGCGCAACCCCGCCGCCAAGGTGAGGGCCCCGAAGTGCGAGACGCCCGATAGGCGCTCTCTGACAGCCCAGGAAGCCCGCAAACTGCTCGCCGCCATCAACGGATGCGGAAGAGAGGGCATTCGAAGAGCTGGAGACGAAGCAGCGCCGCACGAACAATGAGCCGACGCGCTTGCAGGGCATGTCGAAGGCGGGCTGCACTATCG
>JAFUBE010000774.1 GCA_017460365.1 Eggerthellaceae bacterium | reverse complement strand
TCCGATTGCTGAATTGTCGCAAAGGTTCGCAGCCGCTCCGCATTATGGGAGATCCCATCGATCTGGCCGTGTCCTATCTGCAGAAACCATATCCTAATGAAAATGCTAGAATTCGTTAGAAATTGGTAGAACGAGTTTCCTGGAGGTGCGCCGTGTCGAATGCCAATTCATATAAGCCCGGCGCTGGAAGAAGGCCTCCCTTGTTTGCGGGACGTGCCGAATGAACAGGATGAAAGAAGAACAGGTTTCGGTTTTCAGTCGAGCGCGCTATCATTTCCACAACTTGCTCGTCAGAGGCGCTTTCGCACGCATCATCGCGTTCACCATCGTCACGCTGGGATCTGCTTCATCCTTGCCCTCATTTTGTCGCTCGTGCCGAGCTCCGAAGGAGGCTTGCTGACCTCGCTCTGGAACGCGATGCTCTGCGCGCTCGACGGCGGCACGATTGCCGGCGTGGAGGCGAGTACCGGGCAGAAAGCCGTCCTGTTCATCATCACGATTTTCGGCATCGTGTTCACCAGCGTGCTCGTCGGCATCATCACCACGGGCATCGAAGAGGGTTTGGACGGCATTGCCCACGAGGGGAGCAAGGTGCTCGAGCGCCGTCCGCACGTGTTGGTTCTCGGCTGCATGCCGGTGACCGCCGAAATCTTGCGGAGCCTCGCCCAGCACAACGAGCAGGGCCGCTACGTCGAGCCCGTTGTGGTGCTCGAAGAACAGCGCGATATCGTGGAGGTCGGCAAGGAGCTCGACTTCGAGCTCGAAGCGTTTACCAAGACGAAGACCATCTACCGTCAAGGGTGCCCCTACAGCAAAGACGACCTGGGCCTCTGCTCGATTGAAAACGCACGCGCGATTCTCGTCACCGAGAGCAGCGACGTGGAGGCCGTCAAGACGGTTCTCGTGTGCGCCGCCCTGCTGAAGGAGCTCGGGCGCGACGTTCCGCTGTTCGTGGTATGCGAGAAAGAAGAGGCGTTCGACCTGTTGCAGGAACAAGCGGGCGAGCTGACCACCTCATCAACCCCGATCGCATGCTCGCGCGCGCCGTCGAGGCGAAGCAGGGCGAGCACCCGTCGATGCAAACGTCGATCGCCGGGGATGCAGTCGAGGTGCCTGACCAGGTGAACCGCCTGCTCATAGCCGCAAACGATCGCGTTGAACGCGAAGCTTCCGACGACCTTGCCATCGGCTCGTTGCTCGATTTGCGTCCGCTCTGCGAGAAACGCCGCGCGCAGGGCAACCCCCTCGAAATCGTCTGCATGCTGCATTTCGAGAAAAACGTTGAGCCCGCAACACGCGCAGGTGCCGATGAAACCGTCTTGGTCGGCCACCTTCTGGCAGAGAAGATCAGCAGCCTCATCGAGCATGCGCAGTAAAACGCGGCTCTATTGTCGCGCGACACTCCGCAGCGGGTCGCGTTTCCTTAGCGCGAGTGAAGGGCGCGGTTAAAGAACGCGCAGGCGATCAGGATGAAGGCCACGATATACATCCAGAACAGAAACAGCGCTATCGTTGATATGCTTCCGTAGAGCGCTTCGAAGTTGCAGAAATTGTCTACGTACACGCGGAACCCGGCGGTCAGTGCTCCGCATGCGAGCGAGGCGATTGCGGCGCCGGGCAGCTGGCTGACGAAGCGTCGCTGGCCAAAGGGAAGGAACGTGTAACATGCGGTGAGCACGATGACGCTCAACGTCAGAAGGACCGCCGAGTTCATGATGTCCATGAAGTCTTTCTGCTGCTCAAGTCCCGGAATCACCGATTCCACCGCGCGCGTCACGACGCCTCCGAACACGAGGTATATCGCCGCCGCCAGCAAGGCTCCGAGGGCGATGACCATGCCGATCGAGATCGCGGCAACCACGACGGGGCCTCTTTCCTCCTTCTCGCAGTACGCTGCATTCAAACCGCTATGCAAGGCCCTGATGCCCTGTGACGCCGTCCAAAGCAGCGTTATGACCGAAAGGGAGAAGGCGATGCCCGACTGCTTGAACGCATCATCGACGAGCGTCTTGGTGAAGTCGTTGAACGTGCCCGGGATCGTGGCCGAGAAGAATTCGGCAACCTCGCGCTGGCCGAGCCCCGTCATGGTGACGAGGGAGATGCTCAACGTGATCAGGGGAATGAGTGACAGGAACGTGAAGTACGCGATGCTCGAGGCGTGGGTTGCGGCGTTTACGGCGGTGAACTCCGTCAGCAAGGCCTTGGCCTTCTGCAGGTCAAGCATCTTGATCTTGCTCATCGTCGTTCGCCCGCCCTCGTATTTGGCGACCAGCCGTGCGTTTCGACCGCAACGCTTGCGTCGAGCCCCCTTCGCTCCGTGGGAACCGGTTTAGTTGCACGCGGCGCGCGTTCGTCGTGCTCCGTTTCTGCTCCGTTCGGCATAATGCCCGGCTATTATAGCGCATCGATCGAGCGCGATGGCTTCGACAAGGTCAACCTATCTGGCATGCTCGCGCAGTGGGCGCAGAACCGCAAGCGCTCGCTACAGCGATCGCGTCATCGCGCGCAAGCGGGCCATGCGGTCCAGGTCGCCGTGTTCTATCTCGTTGCGCAGTGCGGCTGCGATGTCGTCCTTGCGGCCGAGGAAGTCGGGGCCGGTCAGGTTCACGCCGCCGATGGTGTGGTGCGTGATGAACGAACAGTTGCAGGTCAGGTTCTCCACGAACAGCAGCACCTCTTCGAGCAGGCCGCGCTCGTCGAGCGGGTCATATTCGCCGCGCTGCGCTTCTTCGAGCAGCGGCGTTCCCGGGAACAGCGTGAGCCCGCCCGTGCCCACGACCATGGGGTTGGTCTGGCTGAACACGCGTGCCGAATTGACAGCGTGTTCGCGGCTGTGCGAGCGCCCCGCCGCGCCGTTCAGGAACGTGTGCCAGTAGCGGATGCCCGCTTCGTCGAGCTTGGCGCACTGCTCGATGATGTCGGCCGCGCAGTAGCCCTTGTCGATGCGCTCAAGCGTCCAATCGTCGCCGCTTTCGGTGCCCATCGAAATCTCGTTCAACCCCAGGTCCTTCAGCGCGCGCAGCTGCTCGACGGTCTTGTTGCGCAGGTCGGTCACGCGCCCTGCGGTGTAGACGTGCTCCATTTCGGGCAGGTACTCGTTTATCTTCTCCAAGATGGGCGCCATCTTGTCGTAGGGCAGCGCTAGAGGGTTCGCGCTCAGCAGCTGGATGGTGCGCGCATGCGGCATGGCATTGGCGATCTCCTGCAGGTCTTCCTCGATGGTTTCCATGGTCGGCACGCCGAACTTCACGCCCTTGTACATCGTGCAGAACTTGCACTTGTTGTGCGTGCAGCCGCGCGTGACTTCGAGCAGGGGCCAGGTCGGCCAGTAGGGGTTGCGGTAAACCGGTTCGGTGAAATGCATGGTTGCCTCTTTTCTAACGTGGTTTGTCACGTAAAAGATAGCAACCCCTCGAGCGAGATGTTCCGTACAGTATTAGAATATGTACGGTATCAGTAGCGGTGTTCACCTTGTTCAGCAGCTTGTCTGCGAAGCTCCTTCAGTTGAGCGAGCCGATCGGCGAACAGCCCCTCGCGGCCTTCTCGCGTCGGCGCGTAATACTCGGTTCCGACGAGCGAGTCGGGCAAGCACTGCATGTCGGCGGCAACTTTATCCTGCTCGTAGTGCGCTAACCGGTAGCCTTCGCCGTAGCCGAGGTCTTTCATCAGGCGCGTGGGGGCGTTGCGGATGACAAGCGGCACGGGCTCTGCCATGGTGGTCAGCGCATCTTTCTTGGCATGCTCGTAGGCGATGTAGCTGCTGTTCGATTTCGGCGCGAGCGACAGGTATATGACCGCTTCGGCCAAATGCACCGAACATTCGGGCATGCCGATGAAATGGCAGGCGTGAAAGGCGTTCACGGCCACGTTGAGCGCGTTGGTGTCGGCCAGCCCGATGTCTTCGGAGGCGAAGCGCGTGATGCGGCGCGCCACGTACAGCGGGTCTTCACCCGCCTCGAGCATGCGCGCAAGCCAGTACACGGCCGCATCGGGATCGGAATTGCGCATCGACTTGTGCAGCGCGCTGATGATGTTGTAGTGCTCGTCGCCACCCTTGTCTTATAGCAGGCTGAGCTGCGATGTGCATTGTTCCACGATTTCGGGCGTCACCTTTACCACGCCGTCGGCCTCGTCGCCGTTGAGCACCACCATCTCAAGCGTCGAAAGGGCTGTGCGCGCATCGCCGTTGCTGAACACGGCGATAGCTGAAAGCAGGTCGTCGGCGATCTCTATGTGCTGGTCGCCGAATCCGCGCGGGTCTAACAGCGCGCGGCGAAGCAGGCCCACCACCTCGTCTTCGGAAAGGGCTTTCAGCACGAACACCTTGCAGCGCGAAAGCAAGGCCCCGTTCACCTCGAACGACGGGTTTTCGGTCGTGGCGCCGATGAGCGTGATGGCGCCCTTTTCGACAAAGGGCAGGAATGCGTCTTGCTGCGCCTTGTTGAACCGGTGGATCTCGTCGACGAACACGATGGTGCGCTTTCCCGTGCGCGCTTCGAAATCGGCGCGCTTCATGATCTCGCGGATCTCCTTGATGCCGCTCGTCACGGCCGAGAAGTCGACGAACGTGGCGCGGGTCTGCCGCGCGATGACGCGGGCGAGCGTGGTCTTGCCCACGCCCGGCGGCCCCCAGAAGATCATCGACTGCACCTGGTCGGCCTCGATGATGCGTCGGAGCACTTTGCCGGGGCCTATGAGATGCTGTTGTCCCGCAACCTCGTCGAGCGTTTCAGGACGCATGCGCGCGGCGAGCGGTGCCGAGGCGTCGACGGCCTGCTCGGCGCGGTCCTCTTCTTCTTCGAACGACAACTGCATGCACTCACCCCTGCTCGATTCTGCGTCGCTTCCTTCTTTTCGGAATCACCAGTGTACGTCGGCTGGCTTCTCCGCTCAAGATTGACAGTAAACAGGACACGAGGGCCCGAACATAGTGCTCGACCTCCTCCTGTAGCTCGGCTTGTACAGCCAAGCTCCGACAAACTTAACCCGCACTCGCGCGATTTCGTTCACGGGCGACGTGCGTACGCTGTTCGAGATACAGAACTAGAAAGAATGCAATGAGCTGCTGCTCGACGCGTTTGCATCGAAGCGCGGCATCGACGAGTCCCTCGTTCTGGAAGTGCACAGAGCCCTTACGCAGGGGACCTACGATGAGCGACGGTGGGTGCACGGCGAGCGCCCCGGAGCGTACAAGGTTAACAGCTACGTAGTCGGGGTCAACGGCGTGGGTTCTCCCCCCGCCGCCGTCGCACGCGATGTGCGCGAGCTTCTCGACGAGCTCGAGGCGGTCACGCCAGCCAATGCGCTTACAGGTGCTGCTTATTTTCACCTGGCGTTTGAAGGAATTCATCCCTTTGCGGACGGCAACGGGCGGGTGGGCCGAGCGTTGATGAACCACCTGCTCGTCTTGAACGGCCATCCTCCGATCATCGTGTACGACGAGGACAAGCTCGCTTACTACGGGGCGATGCAAGTGTGGGACGACGAGGCCGATTTAGCGCCCATGCTCGATTTCCTGCGGGCAGAGGCGGTTAAAACCTGAATGTAATTTCTCTTCGCAGAAGCCATCGAACGCTCCGGGAAAAGGTAGTTGCCTGCGTTCGGGATGGACGTCGTGTTCACGTCGGGCGTGGCCATAATCGGTGCGTCTTTGATCGCCTTCGTGTTCGGCTGGCTCCCGCTCGTCACGTTCGCCCTGCTCAAGGGTGACCAAGTGCTCAAATGCATTCCCAACGCCATAGTGGTGAACCGTTTCCGCTGGGCCCGCGACCTCACGTGGGCAGGAGACTTTTCGGCGGCCGTCATGACGGCAGAATTTTCGTGTTGGCGGGCGATAAAGCGTCGTCATCGCCTGTTAAGCCACATGCGTTTTCATCGACGTTTCCAACCTGAACATTCAGGGATGACAAAAAGCGGGAACAGGTTCAAGCCTGCTCCCGCCTCGAATGCTCAGCGCGATGCTGGTGGCTTACTTCAGGAAGTTGATGAACGCCTTCAGGTTCTCTGGTTTAACGTTGGTGGGCACCTCACAGCCCGACGATAGCATGAAGCCGCCTTTCATGCCCATGGTCACGAGCTTCTCGCAGTATTCGCTCACCTCGTCGGCTGAGCCGAAAGCCAACATCGTCGCAGGCACGTCGCCGCGTATGGAATGATGGCCGCACAGGATATCGTACGCCGCCTGGATGTCGGTTGCGCCGTCGAGCTCGAAATGACAGCAGCCACGCGGGAGCTCCAGGAAATAGGGCAGCATGGGCAGCCAGTTGCCGTCGGCGTGAACGATGGTGGTGATGCCGGCCGCAGCATAGCGGTTGATCGTGTCGCGAAGCGCCGGCCACGCATACTCTTCGAACATTTCGGGCGAGAGGAACGTGGCTGAACTTCGCATGGCGAAATTGGCGGCGCGTGTCATGTTCGCCTGCTTCATCATGGCAATGTTCTTCTCGTCCTGTTGCGGCTGGTACGTGTTGATAATGTCCATGATCTGGCCGGGATCGTCGTAGAGGTCCATGACGAACTCTTCCATCGAACGGATGAGCCACAAGCCGTCGAAAATCGGGATGTAGGCGTTATCGAACCAGGGCACCATGCCCCGCTCGACCACGAACTGCGCGCCCCTGGTTGCGTTGGCGACGAATTCGCCGAAGCGCGCCCCTAGCTGGTTCGGGTCAGTCATCGGCGGGTGCTGGATCTTCATGAGGTGCTCGGCATACCAGGCATCCCAGCCCATCTGCATGATGCGCGGGTACTCGGTATCGGGGTCGTCGAAATCCGGCGTCTCGACGAACTGGAAGCAGGCGTTTTCGTCAAGCTCGTGCCCGGGGCGGCGCGACTTCAAGCCTTCGATGAACACGGTATCGCGCGGGCCAACCGAGCAGCTGACGTCGTACGTGCCGATGGCCTTGACGGTCTTGTCGATCGAGTCAAGCCACTTGTTGAGGTCGTCGTAGACTTCCGCCTGCGTGTAGCCGGCGATGGGCGCCTCAGCGGTGAGCATGTGGGGGAACACGGGAATCTCGCGGCGGTCGGCATACGGTTCCAGGCTGAGCATCTTGCCGTACTTCTCAAACGAATTCATGATGCCTTCTTTCACCTAGAGGGAATCGGATACGCTCCTAGTAAGCGTCTAGCCAGTTCAGGAAGCGTGACTCTAATATCTGCCATACTTCTCGGTGGCGTCGCGCCAGGCGTGCATGTTCTCGGGGCTGACGAAATCGAGCGCGACCGTGTTCGACATAATGTAGCCCGAACCCGGTGCCAGCAGGTCGATCGAGCGTTTGACTTCCTCCTCAACGTCGGCAGGCGTCCCGTACATGAGCGTCTTGGTCTGCATGCCGGCCGCGATGCAGGCGACGTCGCCGAGCTTGTTCTTGGCCTCGACCAGGTCGACGTTCTCGAACGCGTAGATAACCTTGTTAGGCTGTACGTTTTTGATAACGTCGAGGCGCGTGTGGTACTTGCCCTCGCAGAACACGATGGGTGTCAGGTCGGCGGCGATAATCGCGTCAATGGTGCGCTCTAGACTCGGCCAGTAATGCGCCTCGTAGTCCTCGACCGACATGAAGTTGTCCACGCCGCAGTGCAGCGGGACGAACACGTAGCTCTGCTGCGCTTGCTTGGCCGCGGCGATGCCGGCGGGGATGGTCACATCGCCCCAGAGCTCGAGGGCCGCATCGACCTTCTCGGGGTCGGTCACCACGTCCATGCACAGCTCCATGAGGCCGCGCACGTTGTCGGCGAAGTCGTCGAATGGGGTGGTGAGCGTTGCGTCGCCGTACATCGGGTAGCCGGCGTTGATGATGGTCATTTCCATCTCGATGGCCTTGCCCATGTACTCCATCACCTCACCGCCGGCTTTCATCAAGGTTTGCAACGCTTCCTGTACGGGAGGCAGGCCCATCTGCATGAAGTTGAGCACGCAATGTCCGGTTAGGGCGTAGGGGTTGATCATGGCAAGTGCGCCCAGTTTGCCGTACTTCTTCGGCAATACGTGGCGCATGATGAACAACGTGGGATCCTTGAAGAACTCGTCGTAGTCGTCTTCGCCGATGAACGACTTGTCGACGTACTGGTAGGTCGTGTTTTCGGGCAGGTCCCAGAACGCGCCCGGCCAGCGGCATTGGAGTGACTCGAGCGTTTCCATCGCGGGAATCGGAAAATTCACGGGCGTCCACAGCAGGTCGGGATCGTAGTCCTTGAGGAAGCGCTCCATGACCGGGATCATGCAGAGCGGATCGGTCATCCACTCCTGGGTGGTAACCATGTCGTAGTGGTAGGCGTACAGGCTGTTCCCCGATGGCATGAACGGCACGCGATCGGGATTCTGATGCGCAACAGCCTGTTGGATGCGCATGTTCCTTACGGCGATCGGCG
>JAFUBE010000773.1 GCA_017460365.1 Eggerthellaceae bacterium | reverse complement strand
CCTCGCCCTTCACGGTCACGCCCTCGGTGGACGCGATCTGGCTGAACGTGTAGGCATCGCCCTCGGGTGCCACCTGAGTGCGCTGCAGCTCCGCGCCGGCCTCGACGAAGCAGTCCAGAACGCCGCTTTCTTCCACGTCCATGACGTCCGCGAACAGGCGGATGGCCCGGTCGTAGCCGAAGCTGTGCGTCTCGTACTCGTAGGTGATGCTGCCCGTCTTGTAGCCCACGTTGCGGGTGTAGTCGCCGAGCCCCGTGACGGAGATCTTCGGGATGAGGATCTCCTTGGCGTTGCGGCCGGCTCGCACCATGCGCCCGCCGCTGTTCAGGCAGCGCGAGACCGCCGCCCTCTGGTAGACCTCGTCCAGGATGCCGGTGTAGTTCTTGGCGAACTCGATGCTGTTGGCCAGGCCTCAGCCCTCCTATGCGTTGTCGTTGGAATCGTCCAGGCCGGCGAGCCTGCGCCAGCGCCTCATGGTCTTGCCGGCGTCCGTGCTGGTACCGGCGTTGGGGGGCCCGGTCATGCCGCCCTGCCGCTTGGCGGGGGCGTCTGCGAACAGCCACGGCTCGGCCTCCTTGAGCGCGTCAACGTCGCCGCCGTGTTCGTCGAGAATCGCACGCGCCGCTTTCACGTTGCGCACGCCCGCGAGCTGCAGCCTGAAGTCGATCCGGTCGGACTTGCCTTGGGCTTTGAGCTCGGCGATCTCGTTGCGGAGGACATCAGCCGCCTCCGCAGACTTGGCCGCGTCAGCGACTTGCTGCTCGAGCGCCGCGATCCTCTCGTCGCGCTCGACGATTGCCTTCTCCCGGTCCGTGCCGCTCACCTGCGGCTGCTCTTGCGCCGCCTGCTGCTGCCCGTCGTTTTCCTGGGCTTGCGCGTCTTGCGTCTCCTCGATGCCATGGTTATCACCCGCCATGTTGGCCTGCCTTTCTCTTCGGCAGGCAGCTCAAGGCAGCCTGCGTCTGGTTTTTACGAGTACAAGGCTATTTGTGCGTCACAAAGTGCGGCGTAAGCCAGCCATCGCACAGTGTGTTCAATCAGATCAGTGCATGCGCCATCCAAGCGCAAATACCCTGCGGTAAAATAGTGCGGCTGAACTTCGACTACACAGGAGCGTTAATTGCCTAAGGCACTGAACTCGCTCATGAAGCACCTCCGTGACAGCGGCATCAACATAAACGGTTCCACGCAGAAGCGCCGCCTCAAAAACATCGGCTACTACCACGGTTACAAGGGCTATCGTTTCGCTGGCACAGCGGCCAACAGGCTTCCGCTCACGGACTTCTCGCAGGTTGCCGCCCTCTATGACTTCGACACGCAGCTAAAGGCGCTGTTTTATCCCCGCGTTATGTCAATCGAGACCGCGCTCAAGAACTACACGCTGGAAGCCGTAATCAAGGATGCGAGGTCGGGCGTATTCGAGGACATCTGGAGGAAGAGCCTCACCGACTACCGCAGCTACACGGGTAGGGCTTATAAGAGCGCATGGGACAGGCGGCAGCGTCTGCGCGGCGAGATCGACAGCATCATCTTTTACAACCACAAGAGCCGTGACGTCATAGGTCACTTCCGTGACGCCGACAAGGATATCCCCATCCGGGCCATCTTCGAGGTCATGACCTTAGGAAACTTCGGGTCGTTCTACGACTGCCTTGACCGCCGCGTGAAGACAGATATCGTACGAGACCTAGGCATGCCCACCAATCTCGATTCTGAGCTACGCCTCAAGGACATCGTCTTCGCACTCAAGGACTTTCGCAACGCGATAGCGCACAACGGCGTGGTGCTCGACGTGCGCTTCCAGTCTGGCGCGATCAACACGGGCGTCTCGCAGCTACTCAAGCAGGAAACGGGAGTGGGCAAGATCGATTTTACCGATATTACCGACTATGTCGCCCTGCTCGTCTACCTCATGCGTCGCATGGGCTTCACCAAGACGGAATGCAAGCAGCTCATCACCGGGTACGAGACCATCATCGAGCGGTATCGCGCAGAGCTTCCCTTCAACGTGTTCTCGAGGATCATCAAGACCACGGCAAGGGGCAAGCTGTCCGCTCTCCGCCAGTTTGTGAGCAATGGCTGAGCGGGGGCCTAAAGACTTGACGAGCGTGGTAGAATACAGGCAATAGCGGCGAAAGGCTTCGGCCGACGTCTGGGAAAGCCCGATGCGTCGGGCTTTTCTTATGCCCCGACAGCACGGCGACTAATCCGCCGTCCCCTTCTTGATGTGGCAATCTATGCCGTTCTCCTCGCAGAAAGTCCGCACCTGCTTTGCAGCCCCACGGTAGAAGGCGTTCAGGTCCTCATAAGCACTCGCGCGTCGGTCGTAGTGCACCCGGCCAAAGACAATCTGATTCGTAAACGAAACTGCCTCGAGAATAGGCTGCAATTCCTGCTCGTGCACATTCGGTGTCGGATAAGGCTCCATGCTCACCCATGTCTTGCAGCCTGTATCGCTAAGTGTCTTGAGTGCTGCGAGCCTGTCAGCCAACGATGCAGCACCGGGCTCCATCTCCTCACGAAAACCCTCATCTAAAGAGACGAGCGTTATGCCGTACTGGTTGATGTCTGAAAGCTCCGCAAGTTCAATTGGAAGAATACCCTTCGTCAGCACTACGCAGGGAATGCCATACTCGTTAATCAGCTTGATGGCATTGATGCTCATCTTTCCGACCTCGGGATAACCCACCATGAACGGGTCGGTGGTGAAGCAGAGTTGTACTCGCTCAATCTCATCCTTGTGCTTGGGCAGCTCCTTGCGGAGAAGATCGAGCGTGTTGTCGACGATGGAAGGTCGTAGCCACTCATCGTATGTCTTGACACGTCCAAATCGACGGGCCATGAGAAAGGCATAGCAAGGGTAATTGCACCCATGCGAGCAACCCTGCACATGGTTCATTGCCCAGTCGCCGTACTCGACCTTTGTCTGGTAAAGCATTGTCTTTCTATCTATGTGCCCCAGCTGTCCCATCGATCTCCAATAGTGCTGTCTACCCGCCACTTTGCATTATTATTGTCGTGGCAGGTCACAAACTCGAACCGTCAAATTCTATCGTCGTTTGGTAAGTCGGAGAACGATACACGAGCGTCTCTTTCGCGAAATTATCCCTAGGCTTGCCATCTTTCCGATACTTATCGACGCGTTCAATCAGCCCCTCTTCTATGAGCTGCTTGAGGTAGGTCCGCAATAGCGTGGTCCCGTTCATGAACACACCGCATCGTGAAATGACGTATGCGGCTACCCATCTCATTTGGAATTGTTTTCCTACTGGGTACTGCATGACTGCATCACGCATAGCTTGTTGCACGACCTCTGGTTGAACATCCTTGCCATCTACGTCAAGCGTCAGAAATCCAGGTAACGTGTCTTGCTGATTTTGCTTCCTCCTAAGCATCTCATCGTTCATAAGGATGCAGCCGTCGGCATTATTTGTCATGTGTACGAGCCGATACTTGATCTCACCGCCGAGGGCCACCATACGTGACATGTCCTTGATTGGCATGCTGGTCACATATGCATATTTCCTTCTAGCGTTACAGCAGAAGAGCTGGCTGATGCGATACTCAGCCTCCCAGTAGTTCATGCTCTTGTCACGCACCGCTTCAATGATGCTCTTCCATTCATCGCTTCCAATTGCGGCGTTAAGCCTCTGGATTCGTTCTGTTTCTAGATCGGCGTCATCAAACCCTACATCAAGTATTTCAATGCCGCTGGGCACATCTATGGCAATGCGTAGCGCCTCGCACGCATCTCGAATGAACCCCACAGTGTTGAAATTGACGAGAACCTCGGTATGATTCGGATTTGGCGATTCGAGCAACGCTGCCATACGCAGGTATTTGAAGCCAAAGGGATCTACGTAGTAGAAGTACGTGCTCGGTCTCTTTCTGCCTACAACAGCAACCTTTACAGCGCAATCCATCGCTTCATCGAAACTATCCTTGATAATCGGTTGCTTGATATAGCCGACTGAATTTGTCGCATCAGTTGCGTTCGCCTCGAGTTGCCTTCGTAGACCTCTCTTCGCCTCGCCAAACACGAATTGTATCGGTCGCTTGGCACGGCGACTTTTACAAACAGCCTGGTATTTCTCGAGAGCAAGCAGCGGTGATCCTATCGTGCCGTCCTTGAAGCGTCCGGGGCCAGCGAACGCATCAACATAAATGATGCCATCGCGCGAGGCGTTGTACACCTTCGTGAAGAAAGGTGTCAGGTAATTACCCAACAGCGCATCCTTGGTCTCCGACCAGGGGTGCTTATCGTCGAAGAATCGGCTGTTGCGTGCCAAAAAGCCTCCTTGTATTTCTATGCCGCCCGTGAGTAGAAGTATTCGTAAATCTCATCCCGATACGCCGCTATCGACTCGTCCGGATAGCTCTGCGGTAGCAGCTGATACAGCTCGTCGCGGATGAGCGTCCTCACAACCGACTGCGTCTCGGGCTTCTCGGTCCAACGCACCATCTGCGCCAGCCGTTCCTGTATCTTATCAACCAGCTCGCGCGAGAGCTGCTTTATCTGTTCGATCTCGCTCTTGGTCAGCGAGTCCTTATACAGCATGTCGAAGACGGCGAGCTGCCGCTCGTTGGTGAAACCTTCGCGCACGAACCGTTGCTCCTCTTCAGAAAGCTCCTCGGAGAGCTTAATCAGCGCCTCGAACGTGGCCTCGATGGTCGCGCGGTCCTGCTCGCGGTTGTACTCGTCGATGATCCTCTGGTACCGCTCGTAGTAGTCCGCCCGCCTCGGATTGGCCCGGAGGGCGAGCTCGAGTCGGTGCTCGATGGCATCGCGCAAGTCGTCCACCAGGAGGTTCTTGTGCGGTGCCTCCTCGAACTCGCGGTGCAGCAGGTCGAAGTCGATCTTCGATATATCGAATCGTGCCGTACCCTTGTCGCTCGTCTCGTCAACCATCACATGGGCATCCACGATGCGCTGGAGCTGCACCATGATATCGCCCGTGTCGGCGACGTCGCGCCGCTTCATCAGCTGCTTGTAGATGGCGTCAATTGCATCCCTGCGTGCCCATGCACCGCCGTCCACGTCGCCCTTCTCCACGAACTTGAACAGCTTGAATAGCTCGCGCGCCATGATGCCGAACCGCTTCTTGGTCTCGTCGCTGCCACTCACGGCGTCCGCACCGTCCTTGACCTTGGCAAGCCTCTCGAAGTCCCCAGCGTGCAGCAGCTCGTTCAGGTCGAACCCGCATCCGTCGAGGAACGACTCGATTGCCGCCAGCAGCTCGGCCACGCGGGCCAGCAGCTCCTCCTTATCGAAGACGGGCTCGCTTCCCGGACCGTCCCCTGGGTCGCGTGTGTAGTCCGCCAGCGCCTTGCGCAGCGCCTTCACCACGCCGATGTAGTCAACGATGAGCCCGTTGCTCTTGCCCTCCGCCACGCGGTTTGCGCGTGCGATCGCCTGCATCAGGCTATGCGCCTTCATGGGCTTGTCGAAGTACATGGCCGAGAGCGGCTTCACGTCGAAGCCCGTCAGCCACATGGCGCACACGAACACGATGCGGAAGGGGTTGTCGGGGTCGCGGAATTCCTTGTCCAGCTCGCGCTCGACCATCTTCTTGCGGTGGGGCTTAATGTCGATGTCCCACTTGGCGAAGGTTGCCACCTCATTCTGTTCCTGACTCACTACCACGCACATCTCGGTCTCGCGCATCCACGCTATCTTGCGCTGGCGCTCCAAAGCCTCCTGCTGACCGTCGTGGGCAAGCTCGGCCTCCTCACGCTCTATCGCCTTGTCCCAGTACTTGCGCACGAGATCGTACATGCGCGCGGCGGTCACCTTGTCGATGCAGATGAACATCGCCTTTCCGCACTCCCAGATGCCGGAGTAGTGCTCCACGAAGTCCCGCGCGATGATGTCAAGGCGCGACTCGGCGGTCACGACGTGGTACTCACGGGCGAGGTCGCGCTCGAGCTTGTCGCGCTGGTTCTCGTCGAGGTCGGCGGCCTCCACCGCCTCGGCCAGCTCGTCGTTGATGTCGGGGTTGTCTATCTCCAAGATATCCGCACGGTTCTCGTAGAAGAGCGGCACCGTGGCCCCGTCCTCAACAGCGGTAGCGAAGTCGTAAACCGAAACGTAGCTGCCGAAGGTGCGCTCGGTTATGTTGTCGTAGCTGAACAGCGGCGTCCCCGTGAAGCCCAGGCGCGACGCCTCCGGCAGCATGCTGGTCATGTTGTCGGCAAGCAAGCCGTTGTTAGTGCGGTGCGCCTCGTCGCAGAAGATGATGACGTCATGGTCGACGTGAATGGGCTCTGCTCGGGCGTCGTTGAACTTCTGAATAAGGGTGAACACGAAGCTCGGATTGCCCTTGAGCCTCTGCACAAGGTCGGCCCCGCTCTTCGCGATGTAGGAGGCGGCGTCGGTCGCCGGCATGCAGCCGCATCCCGCGAAGGTGGCGGCAATCTGCTTGTTCAGCTCCTCGCGGTCGGTGACCACCAGGAAGGTCGGCGACCCCTCGAACTTGCGCTTGATCTTGCGGGCGAGGAACACCATCGAGTAGCTCTTGCCCGAGCCCTGCGTGTGCCAGAACACGCCGAGCTTGCCCTCGCGGATGTCGCGGTTCACGTAGGACGCGACGGCCTCGTTCACGCCCAGATACTGGTGGTTGCGGGCCAGGATCTTCGCCACGGTCGGCCCCGAGTGGTCGAACAGAATGAAGTTCTCGAACAGGTCCATGAAGGCGCGCCTGCCGCACATGCCACGAAGCATGGTCTCCAGGTCGACCGAGCCGGGCAGCCCCTCGGCGAGGCGCTTCCACTCGTGGAAGAACTCGTACTTGCTGCCGAGCGTTCCCACCTTGGCCTCTAGGCCGTTGGAGAACATGACGAACGCGTTGAAGTGGAAGAGCTGCGGTATGGTGTCCTGGTAGTCGGTGTAGTTGTCCTCATATGCTCGGCGCACGTCCTTGTCGTGCCGTTTGAACTCCACGAACAGCAGCGGTATGCCGTTCACGAAGCCCATGAGGTCGGGGCGGCGCTTGTAGAGCGGACCCTCCACCCACATCTCCTCGACGGCGATGAAGCGGTTGTACTCGGGATGATCGAAGTCGAAGACCTGGGCATATTCGGTGTACTTGGTGCCGTCGGCTCGTCGCTTTTCAACGGGGATGCCGTCGCGCAGCATCGCGTATTTCTTCTCGTTGGTCTGAAGCAGCGTGTCGGTGGCGAGCGTGGCCATGAGCGTGTCCGCAGCTCGCTCGCATTCCTCGACCTCCAGCCACTCGTTCAGCTCAACGAGTGCGTCCACGAGGTACCGGCGTAGCACTACCTCGTGATAGCTCTTGCGGCCGAGGGTGCCGTATTGGCCGAGTTCCTCGTCGTTGTACGCGTAGACGAGCTCCCAGCCCATCTTCCGCAGCAGCTCGCCAGCAGGCTTCTGGACAGCCTCTTCTTCAGAATAACGGCCCTTGCTCATCACGTCCTTCTTTCGCTTGTTCGGCATCGGGAAGGTTGGCGACAACATCGACGGCGCCCGACATGAGCGATCCCAAGTCTGCAGCATTGGCGCTCGCTGAAACCGGCTTGCCCGTACGCGCCTCTATCGAGCGCCGCGCGTCTCCCGCAACCGCTCCACCGGCACGGGCGACCTGCCTGCTTTCCTCGAAGCCCTCGGGCTGTTCCTGCTTCGAGAACTCGGTGGTTGTCGCCTCGGCGAGCATGTTCAATACCAGCTCGAGCGTTGTCATGTTGTCGCGCAGGTTCCCCTTCTTCAAGCCCTTGAGGTTCTTGTACTGCCGCGTGCTCATTCCCGACCACGCACGTGTTATCTCGTCGGTTAAGATGGCAAATTCTCGGCCTTGCGATACGCCCCGGTCCTGCCACTCGTCGGTGAGCTCCTTGCGCACCTGGATGGCTTGCAGCCGTTGGTTCACCCATTCTCGCGAATAACCCTTGCGAAGGTACGTTTCCAGCGCACGGTCTATGGAGAGCTCGGGGTCGATGGTCTCTTCGATGCGCTCGCGCCCGACCTGCGCCAGCCAGAGTTTGAACGGCTCGGCCTTCTTCGAGGGAATGGACTGGATGATGCGCAGCAGCTGCTCGGTGGTCGCGACGTCGGTCAAACGCTTCTTGCCGTCGGCGGCGGTCATCTTCAAACCGTGACAAT
>JAFUBE010000772.1 GCA_017460365.1 Eggerthellaceae bacterium | reverse complement strand
GGCAGTTTCTAGGAAATTCGCTTCGAATGAAGCGTTTTTCCGCAAAACTGCCCCACTTTGGGTCTGGCAGAAAGTAGGGCAATCGGCAACCCCGGGACGGGGCGGCTACGCCCATCAAACGTGCAGACTGCTGTACGATGACCGTTTGCGTATTCCGAGCGCACTCGGGGTGGGAACGGTTATGCTCGGCACATGGGAAGACTCGGAAACACGGTACTCGCCGCAAAGGCCGCATGCACGCCGGGCGCGTGTGTGACGGGCGGCAACGTGCAGCCGCAGAGCCGCAAACCGGCCATCGTGGCGATGCTTTCGAACCTCGCAATCGGCGCCATCAAGTTCGTCGCAGCGTTCTTCTCGGGTTCGTCGGCCATGATTTCTGAGGGCATCCACTCGATCGTCGATTCGGCAAACGCAGGCATTCTGCTGTACGGCATGCGGCGCGCGAAGCGGAAAGCCGATGCAGCCCATCCGTTCGGCTACAGCAGCGAGCTGTACTTCTGGACGCTCATCGTGGGAATCATGCTGTTCATGCTCGGCGGCGGGTTATCGGTGCTCGAGGGTGTTTCGCGCTTTCGCGAAATCAGCCCCGGCATGACGCTTGGGAGCCCCTGGCTGAGCTACGTCATCTTCGCCGCATCGCTCGCCATCGAAGGATACGCGCTGCTGGTGGCCGTCCGATCGTTCAACAAAGGCCGCAAAGGAAAGCGTCCGATTCGCTACCTGCGGGAAGCGCGCGATCCGAGCATGTTCGCCGTGCTGCTGGAAGATGCGGTCGATATGCTGGGCCTGCTGCTTGCGCTCACCGGCACACTCATAGCGCACATCACCGGCAACCTCTACGTCGACGCATTGGCTTCGATCGCCATCGGCGTGCTCTTATGCAGCATGGCCTTCACGCTGTTGTACGAAACGAAAAGCCTGCTCATCGGCCGGGGGATGACCGCTGACGACCTCGCGGAAGTAAAGCGCATTGTGAACGGACACGCAAACGTCGAGAGCTGCACGCGCGCGCTGTCGCTGTACCTCGGCCCTAACGACCTGCTGCTCACGATAGAGGCCGCCTTCACCGCCAAAGACATACCCGGCGCAATCGCGCAGGTGGAAGACGCCATCATCGCGCGTTTCCCACAGGTGAGGCGCATCTTCATCGAACCGAAAGCAAGCGTGACACCTCTCGTCAGACACGAAGCGTCACGCCTAGAGGATGCCGGTAAGGTCGAGGTCGAGATCAACGGCAGTGGGAATGCCGGCAACTTCGCCTGAGTTGGTGTACTGCCAGTAATCGATGCCGATGCTCGCGGAGGGCGTTGCCGCGTTGTATTCGGCCCACCAGATGGAATTCCGCCCGAGCAAAGCGGAGCTGTAACGCGCAAGGTCGGCGGCGTTCCCATAAATGGTCGACCTGTAGCCGGCTTGCTCCACGCGCTTGCAGAACGCATCGGCGATGGCGGTCATTTCCTCATTGTCGACGCCAACGGTGCGCGACGCGCCAGAGGCGAGGGCCACCAGCTCCGAATCGAATGCGACCGGGTATTCGAGCGTCATCCCGCCGAGCTGCGCGATCACGTAATCGGCCTCTTCCTCAGCTTCGGCAACAGTGCACGCCTGCGAGAAGAAGTACACGCCCACGTCGAGCCCGGCTTTGCGCGCGCCTTCGATGTTGGCACGGTACTGCGAGTCGGGGTATAGCTCGCCCTCCGTCGCCCCGCGATAGCCGACTCGCACGATCGCGTAGTCGATGTCATCGGCAGCCACGGCACTCCAATCGATCTCATGCTGGCTTTCCGACACGTCGACGCCCAAGCGCGACTTCACTTGGCCGTCCACGATGTAGCGGTAGCGACCGTCGGCGCGATCGAGTTTCGTCCAGTCATACGGATTCGTGTACGACGCCGAATCGCCACCCGAGCTCTCCGGCCCAACAGCTCCAGGGCGAACAGCGCCGAGAACGACCAGTCCGATTGCCACAATTAGGGCGACGATGGCTACGGCAGCGATGTACACGGCGTTGCGCTTGAGAAAGCCACGTGTCGTGCGCGGGTAGTCCTCCCGCAAGCGCAGCTCTTCATCGGGTTTTTGACGCCGCCTCGGCGTCGGCTGCGCACCTGGCGCGCTTGAACCCGCCTTCACGCGCTGCGCTCGCGAGGCCAGCAAAGCCGATGCCCGCGATGCATGTTCGTCAATCCGCTTATCGGCATGGCCACCGTTATTCGCGTGTTTCGGCACTCGTTCCTCCCCGTTCCATGAACCTTTATAATACCGTAGATGATTCACGCCGTCGCTAAGGAGGCACGTATGAGCGACACGAGCCAGCTTACACAACTCGGAGCTTCTTCCAAGATTCCGACCGATTACGACCCGAACGTCCTCGAAACGTTCTCGAACGCGCATCCCGACCGCGATTATTTCGTCACGCTGCGCTGCCCCGAATTCACCACGCTGTGCCCAATCACCGGCCAACCTGATTTCGCAACGCTGCTGATCAACTACATTCCCAACGAACGGCTTGTCGAAAGCAAGTCGCTGAAGCTGTACCTGTTCAGCTTCCGCAACCACGGCGACTTCCACGAAGACGTGACCAACGTGGTGCTAGACGATCTCGTGAAGCTGATGGAACCGAAATACATCGAGGTGAAGGGCCTGTTCGTGCCGCGCGGCGGCATCGCGATCCACCCGTTCGCAAACTGGGCGAATCCCGCGTTTTGCTATGCGGAAACGGCGCGGATCCGCCTTTTCGAGCAAATCGACCTACACTAATGCTACAATAGCGCTTCGGTTCCCGGCCGTACCGGGAGGTTGTCGCGATCACCAACCTTAAAAAACAAGGAGTTAAATATGAGGAAAACGACCACGAACCTTATGTTGTGCGCCATGGTGTTCGCCGTGGCGCTCGTCATTTCGAACGTCATCACCGCGAAGACGATACAAACGGGAATCCCGCTATTCGGCTCGACGATACTCGTGCCGAGCGCCGTCATCTGCTACTGCGTGACGTTCCTCATGACTGATGTGATCGGCGAGATCTGGGGACGCAAGGAAGCACGCACGGTGGTGCTTGGCGGATTCGGTTGCCAAGTGCTCGCAACGTGCCTAATCATCGTCGGCGAAGTGCTGCCTGCGGCTGATTCGGGCATGCAGGCGGCCTACGATATGCTGCTCGGGCAGAACGCCGTGTTCGTCATCGCGTCGATGACGGCGTACCTGCTTTCGCAGTCGTGGGACGTCTTCATCTTCCACCGCATCCGCAACCGCGTGCTGAAAGATGGCGGGAGCGTGCGCAGCCGCTGGATCTGGAACAACGCCTCCACGATGACGTCGCAGGTCATCGACACGGTGGTGTTCATCGGCATCGCATTCGGCTTAGGTTTCGGCTGGCTGTTCGACGCCGCTATGCTGCCCCAGCTGGGCGCCATGATGGTCGGCCAGTACCTCTGCAAGTTCGTGCTCGCCGCTATCGATACGCCCGTCTTCTACCTGCTCACCCGCAAGCACCACGCCGAACCGCAAGTGGCATAGTCGCTTCGAGCCGCGCACTTCTCCCCACCGCCCCGCTTCCCGTCGGCCCCGAACCGGGGCACCACCGCAGACTACCCCACTTACTGCCAGACCCAAAGCGGGGT
>JAFUBE010000771.1 GCA_017460365.1 Eggerthellaceae bacterium | reverse complement strand
TTCCCGTCCAAGTGCCGATTTCGAGATTCCAAGAGCGGTTCGACGCCTGGTTATCTCCTCCTTCGTTAGATTCATGCAATCCTCCAAACTTAGGTGTTGACGGATATCTATGTCACGATATATAATCGCAAACACGGACATGACTGTAAAGATACTATTAAGGCGGACATTATGGTGCACACGTTTCCTCAGAGAATCGAGCAGCCCACAGTCGGGGTTTATGCCGACATCAATGATCAGCTATGCGAAGAGTTTGAGCAGATAGAAAAGACGGGGGATTACAGATCGTTCTTCGCGAAATACTTCATGTTCCCCTACGGTTGGCTGGATTTCGAAACTGAGCACCTATCGGAAGAGGACTACTACGGTGTCCGTGACGTCCTTTACCTTATGTTTAGATTACGAGAATTAGCAACAAGCGACGACGTCTCCGACGACGATCTGGCAAACACGGGCATCAGCTTCTATTGCATCGAATATCCGGATATAAATGGAAAGATTGGCTTTCCGCGATTAGAGTTTCCCGTACGAGGCCGAATATATATGCGGTATCTGCTGGGAAGCATCAACCAGGACTACGCGATGGAAAACGCCTGGCCATTCGAAAAACTACCCGAAGTGATGCATCGTGACTATGGCCCGGAAGAAGAGCAGGATGACGAATGGTGCTTTGACGAAGATATCGAATCCTTTATGTCCAAGGAGGATGACTCAATCACATACCATCTGCGCCCTGGTTTTGGATACGGTTTAGAGGACGAAGACGCTACAAACGAATTCTTTGCAGCACGGATGCTCGACGAGCTGTGTGCACTGCACCTGAGGGGTGTCGATACCCTCACGAGAGACGGAATTCCTTATCAATGTTGCCGTCATGGGATTGCGGCGTTGTGGCTGGCATATCTGAATAGGATGTCTCACGTTCGAATAACAACTTGCGAAGCATGTGGTAAGCCCATCGTTGTTAGTGGGGAACGTGGACAGAAACGCCGCTACTGCGATGACACATGCCGAAAATGGGCAAACAGAAATCCTGGAAAGAAGCGCAGCATGCGCATTCGCAATTAACGGTCACTCTCACCCATTAAAGGTGTGATTGATATATCCAACGCAAGGTCAATTGAGCGTTGCCGGAAAGGAAGGTGAACAACAATGGCAAAGAACCACAAAGGTGATGGCAGCATAACCCAGGTGAAGGACAAGAACGGGAAGCTAATCCCCAATCGCTGGCGCGTGGTAGTCTCCTGCGGCAGCGACAGCAGGGGCAACCGCGTCAGGGTCCAGCGCACCGTCGACGGCACCAAGGCCGAAGCAAGGCGCGTCCGCGACGAGATCCGCCAGCAGTACGACAGCGGCCTCTCGCTCGATGCGGATCGAGTGACGCTCTCCGAGTTCCTCGACGTCTGGGCCGAGACCCGCAAAACGGCTGGAAGGGCCAACGAGGAGACGATAAAGACCTACCGCGCCCGCCTGCGCAGCATCGAGCCCTTTTTGGGCAAGAAGAAGCTCAACAAGATCACGGCGGTCGAAATCGAGCGGGCCTACGCGCAATTGAAGGCGAAGGGCAAGCTCTCGGGCACGTCGCTCAACAAGCTGCACATGCTCCTCAAGAGCGTGTTCAAGAAGGCGTGCGACTACGACCTCATCCTGCGGAACCCCTGCGACAAGGTCGAGTCTCCCAGCATCGACAAGCCGAAGCGCGGCGCGCTCACGGCGGAGGAGGGCGGCAAGCTGCTCTACGCGCTCGACGTCGAGGAAGAGCAGATCTACATCGAGATGGCCGAGAAGGAGAAGCGCCAGCTCGCGGCGGGCAACTATTTCGGCCGATCGTCGCTCAAGGGGCTCGGCAACCTCAGCTGCACCATGGGCGTGCGCCTGGCCCTCGCTACGGGCATGCGCCGCGGGGAGTGCTTCGGTCTCGTGTGGCGCAACGTCGACCTCAAGAAGGCCACCGTGCACGTCACGCAGAACCTCACGTCCTACGACGAGATAAAGGAACCGAAGACCCGCTCGAGCATCCGCAAGATCAGCATCGACCCCCATACGGTCGCGCACCTGAAGCTCTGGAAGGATGTGCAGAAGGCCGAGCTCATAAAGATCGGCATCAAGCAGGGTGATGAGACCCCGGTGTGCTGCAACGAGAAGGGCGGCTTCTTGAACCTGCCGAACTTCGAGCGTTGGTGGCGCGAGTTCCGCAAGGAGGCCGGTTTCGAGGGGCTGCGTTTCCACGAGCTTCGCCACACGCAGGCCACCCAGCTGCTTGCCAACGGCGTGGACCTCAAGACGGTCCAG
>JAFUBE010000770.1 GCA_017460365.1 Eggerthellaceae bacterium | reverse complement strand
CCCACTTACCGCCAGACCCAAAGTGGGGCACTCTCGGGCCTGGCGGGAAGCGACGGGAAGCGGATTATCTCCATCCCGCCGCTTTGGTGGTTGCATGTTTACCTCGTAGGAGTAGAATTAGCCATTAAATGCAACAAGTGGGGCATAACTCACACGCGAACATTACTTTGCAATTTAGGTTGAAAGGCAGCGGTTCCGATGGTTAAGAAGCAGATAGCAGATTTCGGTGTTCAACAGGCGCTTCGCATGTTGCGCACCAATCCCGACAAGGCGATTCCCCGCCTGCTCGACGGCATGGACCTCATCGCCCGCGGATCGATGCCTTCACAGCGTCGTACCGTTCGCGCAACCCTCGAAGACAAGAATTCGAACGTCTACGGGTTGCTTCAACGCGGGTTGACCGAAGTCGACCCCGATTTCTTCGACCACCTCGTGAAGACGTTCGCCATCGACGTGTCGTTCGACGGCTGGGCCAAACAGGAGGCCATGCGCAAGGAGCTCGGCTGCAACATCCCCTGGGCGATTCTGCTCGACCCGACGAGCGCCTGCAATCTGCACTGCACCGGCTGCTGGGCGGCCGATTACGGCAACCGACTGAACCTCAGCTACGATGACATCGAGTCGATCGTCAAGCAAGGCATCGAGCTCGGCGTGCACTTCTTCATCTACACGGGCGGCGAACCGCTCATCCGCAAGGCCGACATCATCCGCCTGTGCGAGGCGCACCCCGACTGCGCGTTCCTCAGCTTCACGAACGGCACGCTCGTCGACCAGGAGTTCTGCAACGAAGTGAAGCGCGTGAAGAACTTCGTGCCCGCGTTTTCGGTGGAAGGCGACCGCGAATCGACCGATGCGCGCCGCGGCGAGGGCGTGTACGACAAGGTCGTCGCTGCCATGAAGCTCATGCACGAAAACGGCCTGCCGTTCGGCGTGTCGTGCTGCTACACGTCGGAAAATTTCGAGTCGGTGTCGTCGGACGCCTATGTCGACCAGCTCATCGACTGGGGCGCGCTGTTCGTGTGGTACTTCCACTACATGCCGGTCGGCAGCGACGCGAACACGCACCTCATGGTAACGCCCGACCAGCGCGAAGTGATGTACCACACCATCCGCCGCTGGCGCGTGGAAAAGCCGATTTTCCCGATGGATTTCCAAAACGACGGACAGTTCGTTCAAGGCTGCGTCGCCGGCGGGCGCCGCTACTTGCACATCAACGCAGCCGGCGACGCCGACCCGTGCGTGTTCATCCACTTCAGCGACTCGAACATCCACGAGAAGTCGCTGCTCGAATGCCTGCAGTCTCCGCTGTTCATGGCCTACCACGACGGCCAGCCGTTCAACGACAACCACCTGCGCCCCTGCCCGATGCTCGAGAATCCCGAAAAGCTGCGCGAGATGATCGAACGCACCGGCGCGAAGTCGTCGAATCTGGAAGGCGAGGAAACGGTCGAAGAGCTTTGCTCGCGCTGCGATCGCTACGCTGAGCACTGGGTGGAAACGGCCGACCGCCTGTGGGAAGCCAACCACGCCCACGCCGATTTCACCCACTAAGGAAACTCATCTTCATCGCCGTCGCGTGACGCTTCCCGTCAGACACGAAGTGTCATTTTTTGGGTGGCGCTTGCTTTCCGGCGAGTCCTCCTCAGAAAATGACACTTCGTGTCTGACGGGAAGTGTCACGCCGTATTGGGCGATTCGCCTAAACAAAACGCCCCGTTCCCACCCCGCTCGCCGCTATAAGCTGACGGGCATGGCGTGCGCGTGGTACATTCTTTTCACCGAGAAAAGGATGGAAGGGGTTCATCGATGATCAGGATTGGCATCAACGGGTTCGGGCGCATCGGCTCGCAGACGTACAAGGCGGCGCTCATGTCCGAAGACATCGAGGTCGTTGCGATCAACGCGCCGGGGCATCCGGCTGCGCAGGTCGCCTACGTCACCAAGTACGACACCGTGCACGGCCGCTACCGCCACGACGTGCAGTGGGACGACGCCGCGTCCACGATTTCGGTCGACGGCAAGGTGGCGAAAGTGCTCTCCGACCAGCGCTACCGCGACCCGGAGCAAATCCCGTGGGGAAACCTCGGCGTCGACTACGTGATGGAATGCACCGGCCAGTTCATGACGCGCGAAAAGGCACAGGGGCACCTCGACGGCGGCGCGCAGGTCGTTTTGATGTCGGGCCCCGCGAAGGATGACACGCCCACGTTCGTCTGCGGCGTGAACCTCGAGAAGTACACCGCCGACATGCAGTTCGTGTCGAACGCATCGTGCACCACCAACTGCCTGGCGCCGCTTGCAAAGGTGGTGAACGACTCGTTCGGCATCGCCGAAGGCCTCATGACCACGATTCACGCGTCTACGAACTCGCAGGCCGTGGTCGACTCGTTCACGAAACGCAGCTGGCGCGGCGGCCGCACGGTTTACAACAACATCATTCCCACGAGCACCGGCGCCGCCAAGGCGGTCAGCCTGGTCATCCCCGAACTTGCAGGCAAGCTGACTGGCACGTCGATGCGCATCCCCACCCCCGACGTGTCGCTCGTCGACCTGACGTGCCGCCTGGAGAACCCGGCGCCGTGGGAAGACGTGCTCGCCGCTATCAAGGCCGCATCGGAAGGCCCGATGAAAGGCGTGCTGTGCTACGCCGACGAGGAAGTCGTCTCGATGGACTTCCGCGGCGACCCCCATATTTCGATCTTCGACTCCACCGCGAGCCTGGCACTCAACGACCACTTCGTGAAGCTGTTCGCCTGGTACGACAACGAATGGGGCTTCTCCTGCAAGATGTGCGACCTCGTGCGCCACATCGACTCCGTGCGCAACGCGTAAGGCGCCTTTCGCGCAATCGCCGGGACGCCCCGCTTCGCGCCGGGCGTCCCGTTTTTTTCAGCACGCCGCTAGAAGCCAAGGACGTCGTTCACCAGGATGATGTGGATGCGGCCCTCCTGGCGCGAGAAACGCGTGATGAGGAACTGGCAGCAAATAGTGTCGGGCGACTTGCAATCGAAGCACGACCCGGTTTTCGCGCACGGCGTAGACAAGCCGAAGCGCTGCGCGTTGATCGGCGCCGCCACATTGCGGGCGCGCTTCATGGCACCGTCGAGATCGTCGCACACCTTGTTCATGCCCACGATGAAGACGACTTTCTTGGGTCCGTAGGCGATGGCCGACACGCGGTTCGAGTTGCCGTCGATGTTCACCATGACGCCGTCTTCGGTGATGGCGTTCGCGCTGGCGATGAACACGTCGGCATCGTAGGCTCTGCCGTGGTCCTCGAAGGTGTAGTTGCCGTTCTTCAACGCGTCGACCAAGCCGATTTCGTGAGCGCTCATGGCTCCGCCCATCGTGACCACGCTGCCCTCGTCGATTAGCCCGAGCGCTTTCGCGAGCGCTTCTTCTCTGGTGGCTGCATAATAGCCGGTCATGTTGCGCGACTCGATGCCCTTTATCACCTTCGCCGCCAGAAGCTCGTTGCGCTTCGCGATGTTCTCGTCCATGTTTCCCCTATCTCTCGCATTGTCCTTCCGCTAGCATTATAACTGGCAGCCACGGCGGCCCTGGGGTTCAAGCGTTTGATTGCGGGAAAGGCGGCGAGCATGAAACTGTATCACGGTTCCAGCACGGCAATAGATAAGCCCGACGTCACGTTCAACACGGGTTTTTCCGACTTGGGCCAAGGGTTTTACTTAACCGACGACCCCGACGTGGCGCGAGCGAGGGCGCAGAGCCGGGCGCGCGTCGACGGCGTGCCGACCGGCGTCGTTTCGGTGTTCGAGTTTAACGAAAGCGCCATGGAATGGGTGTCACGCGGCGCGAACGCTCCCCTGCCAGCGCCAGGCGATGCGCCGGATCCGTTCGGGCTTCGGTTCGAAAGCGACTTCGAGGGCATCGTGGCCTGGGCGAACTACATCAAAACCTGCCGCAAGGGCCGCACCGCCGTACCTGGGCTCGGCGAGCCCGCCATCGTGCGCGCATGGATCGCCAACGACGACATCGAGATGATCTGCTCGGGCTTCGCTCCCGCCGAAGCGCTCGCCGAGTTCATCGAT
>JAFUBE010000769.1 GCA_017460365.1 Eggerthellaceae bacterium | reverse complement strand
CCCCAAAGCAGGGCAGAAGTTGAGAGGGACAAGTGATTGTTTGATCGGCGCCGGTAGGTTGCTGGTAGCCCCAGGTGACGGCGATGGCGAAGGTGCCGGCTGCACGGGCGGTTTCGATGTCGCTTTGGGAATCGCCGATATAAGCGCAATCGGCGGGGTCAACGTCGAGATCGCGCAGCATGTTCAACAGGCCCGTGGGATCGGGCTTTCGTGGAACGTCTTCGCACTCGCCGCGCACAAGGTCGAAGACGCCGGGGAAATGCTCGCCGATGACGCTACGCACGGCGGCATCGAACTTGTTCGAGAGTACGCCGAGCTTCGCGCCATCGCGCTTCAGGCAGTCAAGCATCTCGGGGATTCCGTCGTAGGGAGTAGTTAACGCATGGCCGTACGTAGGGTACAGCTCACGCCAACGGGCGAATGCGGCATCGAGTTCGGACGCGGACGTTCCAACAGGTGCAGCGCGTTCGAGCAAAATGCGCCCGCCATTGCCGACGAAACTGAGAACCTCGGCGGTCGTGCGCCGGGGCCAGCCGCGCTGCTCGAGCACCATGTTGGTAAGTCGCACCAGATCGGGTAACGTATCGAGCAACGTCCCGTCGAGATCGAAAATGTAAGCATGAAATCGCATGGTGCGATTGTACTCGAAATGCGCTGCGCAAGCCTCAAGCGAGGGCAGCGCATTCCGTTAGTCGTCTACCGACATGAGCTGCGGGGGATTGGTGTTATCGTAGGTCGGCTCAGGATCGGGCTCGGGCGTAGGCTCGGGGTCCGGCTCCGGCTCGGGCTCGGGATCGGGCGTAGGCTCGGGATCTGGGGTCGGTTCGGGGTCGGGCGTCGGCTCGGGATCCGGAGACGGCTCGGGATCGGGCGTAGGCTCGGGGACCGGAGACGGCTCGGGGTCGGGCGTGGGCTCGGGATCAGGCGTAGGTTCGGGGTCGGGCATAGGCGTAGAACCGGAATCGCCAGTGGAACCGTTCGGGTCAGCGATAACGATCACGGGTTCGGAGGCCGGAGTCACCGGAGATGCCGCAGGCGTGCTGGGGACATCCTCGCTTGCCACGGCGGGCGCAGGCGCGGGCGCGCTTGCCGGCTGATCTTCGTTCGCCTCGGGAGCGGCAGACGGCCGATGTTCGGCAGGACGCTGGCCTTCCACCAACGTGGCTCGGTTGTCTGGTTGCTCGACGCCGTCCTTGATGACCTGCACCTTAACGGCGGGATTGCTTTCCTCAAGCGAGCCCTTCACACGCAGGATGGAATCATCGGATGACGTGTTAACAAGACCGAGCTGATTGATGAGGTCTTGTATGGCCTCATCGGTCGACGAGGCTCTGACCACCTGGCCAAACACGTTCACTTTCAGTTCAACGGTGGTGTCGCCCTGGGTGACGAGCACAGTGGATGCGGGAATAGCATAGGCGGCGCCGCCGGTTAGGGCAAGCGCCAGGCATGCAGCAACGGCGGCCACGCGCATGGCCTGCCATTTGCTGCGCTTGCGCGGTATGGCTCCCCGCGTAGCAGTGATGGATGCGGCGTGAGCCGGTGCCTCGGCGGATACCTCGGGCTCAGCGGCCTGCGCTGCCTCAGGCTCGCCAGCTTGCGCTACAGGTGCTGCGGCCGCACTCATGATGAAATCGAACGTAGATGACTTGAGCGATTCGGGGGCGCTCACGTCATCGAACGCGGAAAACAGTTCTATCATCTCATTTTCGTCCACTCGTGAGCACCTCCTTCAATTTGTCTCTTCCCCGTGACAGGTTCGTGTACACGGTGTTTTCTGGTACGTTCAACATTTTCGCTATCTCGGATGCCGTGTAGCATTCGTAGTACTTCAGGTACAGGACGACGCGGTACTTTTCGTCCAGCTTTTGAAGAGCCTCGGTGAGCTCTTCGGCGCGACTATCTGCGCTGTTGTCTTCGGGTTGCCAGCTGGGTCGAGCTGCTTCGTCGATCTCATCGGTAAGCACGTTGCGCGCTTCGGCGCGTTTCAGCATGTCCTTGCACACGTTGGTGGCCACGCTGATCAGCCAGGCTTTCCGATGTTCGTCGTCGGCGAACTCCTTGGGGGACTGCGCATACTTCAAAAACGTGTCCTGAAAGGCGTCTTCGCGCTCGGGGCGTAGACCAAAGTACAGCGAGCAAACCCGCAAGACGGTGTTCGAGTGGGCCTCGATTGCCTGCATGATATCGCGTTGATCCCTCAAGGATTCCCCTGCCACTTCCGAAATGATGCCGATGATATTATACGTCCAACATTCCGCGCGGCGAATAGTTCGAAGAAATTGCCGCGCCGGGGGCGCCGGAGAGCGCCCCCCAAACGCTGCGGGGAGGGGAGGGAATTGAAGACGGGTGCGAAATCCCACCGCCAACAATCGTTTGCGGAAGGGAACTGTAAATGCGGTGGGATTTCGAACCCGTATTCAATCCCCGGGTGCCGAGTTCCTGAAAATCTTCGGTGATAGCCGCTATAGTCGAATGGTTCATGTCGGTCGCCGGCCGGCGTTCCATTTGCGCCGGCCGGGGCCTGCCACTGCGCCGCGAGGATGCTGGCACTCTTGCGCGGGCTGCCAAACCCGCAGGTGCCATCCTGTTCCGTCCCACCCGTTCGCGGAGGCCAAGCCGCTTGCGAGCGGGGTAGAGTGCCGAGCATCTCGCTTCGAGGGCCGATCCTGCTCTGGTGGGCAGGCTCAGATGCAATAGGCTCCACCCGTTTGGGTGATGTCGCATTCGGTTGTCAAAGTTTCGGGATCGCGAAGGGCCTTTTCGCCATCCTGGCCTTTCGTCGTCCTGCTTAGAACACGATTCAGGTTCCCGAAACCTTTCACGTCCACATTCTCTACATACGGCGCGTTCAGAGGGTGCTCTTGCAAGGTTCTGCAAGTAACAGGCACCTTTTTGGAGGTGCCTGTCGCATCCTCTGGAGCGGGTGACGGGACTCGAACCCGCGAATACCAGCTTGGGAAGCTGGGGCCTTACCACTTGGCAACACCCGCATAACCTGAAATGATAGCGCTCTTTGGCGTTGCTCACAATACTTGCGGATTTTTTCTTGCATCACAGGTGCAGCTGGGTTATTATCATTTCCGCTCGTGTTTCGAGCACACGCGGGTGTGGCGGAATTGGCAGACGCGTACGGTTCAGGTCCGTATGGGGTTCGCCCCATGGAGGTTCAAGTCCTCTCACCCGCACCAGAATTTACTCAGATCAGGTGGCATTCCGAAGCCACCTGATTTGTTTATCCAGGTTTGAACCCCCCAAGTCATGGCTGCTATGCCTCAGCGCATGAAGTCGATGAAGCTGCCAAGAGCACCAAGCCGGCGTATGATGTCGCTGTGGTTAGGCCTTCGAACCTTGTAAAGGGCGGCGCCCATTGCAAGCAACGATCGTTGCCGAGCATTTTCCGGTCTTCCTCTTGCTCATTTTGGGCAGTTAGGTCATATTTACAAACATGCTAAATCAACAAGGATTTGTGCTATGCGCGTAACGAACCACAACGCCTTGTTGAAGGCACATGGGCTTCGAGCCACGGATGGCGCGGTGCAGATGGCACGACCCCCGATTACGAGAAAGGATCGT
>JAFUBE010000768.1 GCA_017460365.1 Eggerthellaceae bacterium | reverse complement strand
GGGCAGGCGTGGGGCTGTTGCTTTTCAACGATTACACCCAAAGCATCTACTCGTCGGGCATGGACTATGTCCGCCCCATCGTTCTCTACGATATCGCCGACCCGTCCCTGACCGAGGCCAAGCTGAGCGAACAAGCGGGTGGATGGCAGATCCTCACGCTGAAAGGCTCCAGGAAAGCCTATTGCATGGCTCTGGAAATAGACCCCTGTGCGGCTGATTTCGGTGGCGAGGTCATCCCGTCGGTGAACAACGCAAAACTCGTCAACTTGGGGGAATACCAAGACAAGTTTTCCCGCCTCGTGGCCGTGCCTGCCCAGAACCATTTCCTCACCTGTGTCGACGGCGTGCTCAAGAAGGTCGATGTGGTTCCGGGCGAAGGCTCGGCCACGCTTTCGTTCACCGACGTCGGGGGCGAGCCGATCAACATCAACGACTTCGGCGTCACTTCGAGCGGCGACGTGCTGTACTGGCCTGCTTCGCGCGACGATGGGGGATACGTCATCGATGAAGACGGCAACCCGGTGCAGCGCAGCGCCGAAGAAGGCGAGCTGAACCTGATAATGGGCGCCCGCATCCGCAACGGCGAGGTGGGGCGTGCCATGACGCTTTCCGAGGTGAGCCATCCCATGCATCGCATCCGCAGCTTCGAGCGAGGCGGCAGCTACCTAAGCTTCATCAGCTCGACGACGCTCGACTCGCAGGCGGGCAAGGGCGAGAGGTGGTACACGGCCGTTCCGTGGGTGCGGTGCGCCGTGCTTGTGGAGGCGGAGCCCTATGCCACGGTGCTTGCCAAAGGCGACCACCTGGCGTTTACCCTGATGCTGCGCAACGAGGGCAACTGCTTCCTTTCGGGCGTCGAGCTTTCGGTCGCGGAAGTCAACCAAGAGCCTTTCGACAGGATGCGCCTTAATTTCTCGAAGGACAACACGCTCGAATCGGAATGGAACCCCCGCGGAGACGACGGGGAGCTTCAAAACGTGGAATACGACTGGGCGCTCGCACCCGGCATGAGCTCGCGCTACTACGCAGAATACGTGACCATTCCCGACGACTGGGAAGGCGATAAGGAAATCGAGATCTTCATCTCGGCCGTTTACGCTGTCGGGTGGGGCCAACGGAGCGCATCGGGCGAGATGAGCACACAGGCCGAAGACGTTTCGATCGAATTCATACCCGACCAGAGAGTGCGTGGCTTCATCTCCGCGCGAGATTCGAGTCGGGTGAGTGGCTACGAAGGCGAATACGGGCCAGCCGATATCACTGTTTTGGATTCCTCGGAGGCGCCAGTCGACGAGGGGGCGGGGCAGCGCAGCGCGACGAAGGGGTCCCCGAGTGCTTCGGGCAAATCGGGCGTTCCGGGTACGGGCGATGTCCTTCCCCTTGCGGCGCTCGCAGCTGCCGGGGTGGTGGGCGCCGGCGCTGCCCATCGCGCGCTCAAATCGAAAGACGAGTGAGCATAAGGGCGTCCTGACAGGGAAAGGAAAACGCGTCTAAACTGTCATTCTGAGGGCGAAGCCTTAATGATTCTCGCCAGTCCAAGGTTGAGAGGCTTTTCGCTTGCGCTCAGACTGGCACCGATTCAGCGCTTTCTTCTGCATGGCGAAGAACGCCTCGGCTTTCTATACTGTGTACATGGGCAAGACATGGCAACAACCCGAACATCGCGAAACCATATGGAGCGCACCGTACGTCGCGCTCATGGCGACCAACTTCTTCCAGAGCATGGCGGCGTTCATGACGAACACGACGATGCCGTTGTACCTGGATGCGCTTGGAGCTGCCACGTCGATGGTCGGCATCGTCATCGGCGCGTTCGCCATCACGGCGTTGCTCGTGCGCCCTTTCGCAGGCCCCGCGTTCGACAGCTTCTCGCGCAAG
>JAFUBE010000767.1 GCA_017460365.1 Eggerthellaceae bacterium | reverse complement strand
CGCCGCGCGTTCCCGCAACATCCGCTTCCATTTCGTGCTCCAGAGCGAGCATCAGCTTTCGAACGTTTACGGAGACCAAGTCAAAGAGGTGATACTGGACAACGTAGACAACTGGTTCTTCATGGGCAGTCGCGGGCTCCAATTCCTGAAGCACGTTAGCGAACTGACCGGCGAGCGCGAAAACGCAAGCGGCAAGGTTGAGCCTGTGATGAGTGTTGCGAAGCTCCAGAGGCTCGAGAAGCGCGACGACGAGACCGAGACCCTCGTCCTCATGGGAAGCCTGAAGCCGTTCGTGACCCCGCTCAAAGACATAAGCCAATACGAGAGCGTCGATAATGAAGGCGCCGCACCGGCACCGCGTCGCCAAATCGAGCGCAGCATCTTTGATGTTGAAGCAGTGGTCCGGGATATGAAGGAGAAGAAGATTCGCGAAATCATGGACAGGGAGATGCGCGAGAAGGGCGAAAAGCCCATCAAGAAGCATCCTAAGAAAACAATCGATGAGGACATACTCGAAGGCCTGAGGAAGATGGCGGCTGAATCTGCAGCCGAGTAAACAACCGGCAGGCATTGAAGCAATCAGAAAGGAAGCACCATGTTCTTTCCAAGCGTAATCAAGGCAGACAAGGCAATTGACCTTCCCAGCAACTTCTTCACCGATCGCATCATTTTCATTAACGGCGAGATTGATGACGAGGCTGCGGCTATCGTCGTCTGCGAGCTGCTGCAGCTCGAGGCAAGCGATCCGCACAGCGATATCACCATGTACATCAATTCGCCTGGCGGCAGCGTGTCTGCAGGGTTGGCAATTTACGATACGATGCAATACATCAGCTGTGATGTTTCCACCGTGTGCGTTGGAATGGCCGCAAGCATGGGCGCATTCCTTCTCGCCGCTGGGGCGAAGGGCAAGCGCTACGCCCTGCCCCATAGCCAGATCATGATCCATCAGCCGCTGGGGGGCGTTCGCGGGCAGGCGACTGAAATCCAGATAGTCGCTAATCACATCCTGGACATTCGGGCGTTGGTCAACGACATCCTTGCCGAATGCACTGGAAAACCCGTCGAGATCATCGCGCTTGACACCGAACGCGACAACTACCTGTTTGCTCCGCAAGCATTGGAATATGGCCTCATTGACGGGATAAAAGAGCGCAGGAACGATCAGTAAGGGGCTTGTCATGAATTACGGGATTGCTATTGCGGCGTTGTTTTCGGCTTACCTGGAAACCAATAGGTATAAGCACCGTCACGACGAAGACAGCGATATCGTGGTAATCGGCTTCGTGGGGAACTATGAGTCATTCGACGGCATCACCATCTTGATGAAATTTGGGGCCGATGGCGAAGACGTGCAGATACAGGCACCTGACTTCGCTGTTGTGCCAGAAGCAGGCCACGCACAGGCAATGTTTGCGTGCAACAAGGTCAATGAGCGCTACAGATGGGTAAAGTTCGCGGTCAGCGAAGGGGGGGCAGCTGCGGCTCACCTCCGACATTCCAATCGAGGCTACGATGGACGGCGGCGATTTGTGCGGCTTGCTGCTAGCGTCCATGAGACGGTTCATTCGCGTTGCCGATCACGCTTACGGCATGTTTTGCGAATATGTCGACATGGGCATTACAAACGACGTGGAAACCGAACCTGAACAAGAGACCGAAGACGACAAAAACGAAGGCCTCAGTTTCTACGCAGTGAACGATGAAGGTGAATCCGTAGAGTGCGAAGCCATCCTGATGTTTGAGCATGAAGGGCGTAATTTCATCGTTTACACAGACAACACTGCCGATTGTGATGGAAGAATGCACGTTTATGCATCCATATGTAAGGACGAACCCGAGAAAATGAAAGACTGCGGTTTTGCTGCGCTTGAGCTTATACCAATAACAGATAAGGCGGACTGGGAGCTAGTTGAGCAGGCACTCGATTCGCTATCCGACTATTAATGGACGCATGCCAAGTCGGCAACAGGGCAAACCGTTTGTGGCACAGTATAATTCTGTCGGTTTATCGAAAACGATTGGCTACGCATGGTAAGGGGCTGATCTTATGACGAGGATAGCAAACGACGTCCTTCTTTCGTTAAAACAACGCGAGCCGGCATACGATTGGGATCGCGTTTCAGCTTTCGAGGAAAAGCGCGATTTCCTCCTGGGAATCGAGGTTTTCAGGTTTCTGTATGAGGTTGCGCGACAGTGTGGGTTTGAGCATAGGACATGGAAAGAGTTCTGTAAGGCGTACGGGTCATCTCTCAGGAATCAATCGCGTATGCCCTCGAATCATGAAAGGCGAGACTCTTTCAGCAGAAACCATTCTTTGACAGAACGGACCAAAGGGATTTCGGGCGAAGACGGAAGCTCCTGCAAATATCATCCCGACGAGATAGTGAGGACATATTTTTACTATGGGTCGAATGCAGGGCAGCGTTTATCGCGATCTCCTAACGCGGAGCATTTTAAGCTGCTGTGCAAAGATTGGAGGGAATCGCATGAGGTTTTCGCTCAGTTAGCAATTCAAGACGAGAAGTGGCGCCAAGGGGTGCGCAGCTTTGTCAGCAAAATCCTTTCCGTGTGGAAAGACGAGAGGGCGGAACTGCTGAGCCGGGCGTACAATGGCACGACTTTGCGGCACGTACTCATGCAATACGTTGCAATTGACGAAAACATTGCGCCTGTCGTCATGTTTAAACAAGCGGTCTGGATTATCAGCAACAACAAGTCGGCTGATGAAGCCGAGGTTGCGCTAGGTTTATACGATGCAACTGAACGCCTGTTCTACGAACTCGGAGCTCGGCCGGTTGTGTACACCAGGCAGATGCTTTTTGAAGACGATGCG
>JAFUBE010000766.1 GCA_017460365.1 Eggerthellaceae bacterium | reverse complement strand
CGGCTTCTACCGCAGATGCGGCTTCTCCGAGGAGAGGGTCGTCGTCGAGCACCCCGACGCATCGGCTGTTCGATACAACTGCGTTCTGCGCAAATAGGTAAATGTGTTAGCGGTAATTGATTAGCGCCTGGCGGCTGCCGCGAACATCGGCGATACTCCGATCGACTTCGATTGGAGATGCTGATGCCGAACATGATCAAGAACAGGGCGCACTGGCGCGTGCAGGTCGAGCGCCTGCTCGCGACCGACATGACGATCAAGGAATGGTGCGAGGCCAACAGGAAGTCAGAGTCTGCCATGTTCAGGTGGATCGGATACTTCGCCGACCACGAGCCTGAGCTGTTCGGCGGCGCCCAGAACATCGTGGACCGCGACGGCTGCAAGTGGATCGTGAAGACGTTCACGACAACGAGCGGCTCGCCTCCCTCGTCTCCTCCCCGGAATCCGACGTCGCCGCCGTGGCGGCCGAACGCGACGGGGCCATCGCGGAGCGCGACGCCGCCGTGGCCGAGCGCGACAGGGTGATCTCCCAGATACTGCTCGCGAACGCGCGGGCCTACGGCTCCAAGTCCGAGAAGGTCCTGCCGCACCAGCTCGGCCTGTTCAACGACATGGAGGCCGCCTTCGAGCCGTCCGCCCCCGAGCCGGAGGCGGAAGAGGTGGCCAAGCCCCGAAAGAAGCGCAAGCGCCGCGAGTGCGTCGACTGGTCCAGGTACGACACCGTCGTCGTCGAGCACAGGCTGGAGGGCGAGGATGCCTCCTGCCCGGCGTGCGGGTCGAAGATGGAGGACATGGGCTACCAGGTCAAGCGCGTGTTCAAGATACGGCCCGCCCACGTCTACGTCGAGGAGCACCGCCAGCACAAAGCGGTCTGCCGCGAGTGCAGCCATGCCAACGAGGCCGACGGCGGCGAGACGCCCGTCCAGATCGCGAAGGCCGACATGCCCGCCGTGACGCCCGTCGAGGGATCGTGCGCCTCGGCGTCGCTGGTGGCCTACGTGATGGACCGCAAGTACTGCATGGGGCTGCCGCTCTACCGGATATCGTCCGACCTGAGGGCCTCCGAGAAGCTGACCGTGAGCAGGCAGGCGATGGCCGGCTGGGTCATCGAGTCGTGGAGGTCGTGGCTCTCGCCGGTGCGCGACCACATGAAGTCCCTGCTCACGGCCCATACCCGGTTACATATAGACGAGACCCGGGTCCAGGTGCTCAAGGAGCCCGGGCGGAAGCCCGAGTCCATGTCGTGGGCGTGGGTGTTCTGCACGCTCGGGCGCGACGGGCCGCCGATCTACATCTTCAAGTACGACCCCAGCAGGGGCCACGAAGTGCCGCACGCCTTCCTGCCCAAGGGCTGGAAGGGCGCGATAATAACCGACGGCCACAAGGCCTACAACGCGCTCATGGACAAGCGCCCGGGCGACATCGTGCGCGTCAGCTGTCTCGTGCATATCCTGAGGAAGTTCAAAGACGTGCTGAAAGGCGCGAAAAAGCCCGTGCGCAACTCAGCCGCCGAAAAGGCGATAGCCATGATCGACCGCATGTTCATGGTCGACAACGACTTCGACGAACTTCCGGCCGGCGAGCGCAAGGC
>JAFUBE010000765.1 GCA_017460365.1 Eggerthellaceae bacterium | reverse complement strand
GGGCTTATAGAAGTTCACGCCGAGGGCGATCCAGGCTATCAGGATGATGTAGGACTCTTCCGACGTGGGGGCACCGAGGCCGGGAAAGAGGAACAGCACGAGGAACAGCGTCGTCAGAACGACTCCAAGCACGCCGAGCGCAAGCCAGGCGGGGCTGCGGTCGCGGCGCGCGCAGTAGATGACGGCGGCCGCGGTGTAGCCATACGCCACGAGCACGCCGAGGGACAGCAAATCGACGAACCATCCGAGCACGGTGCGCCCGAAAAGCGAGCCTATGAACGCCATCGCGGCCACGAACACGAGGGCGCGCACGGGAGTGCGCCTCTTCGGGTCGACCCGCGAGAAGTACGACGGCAAAACGCCATCGCGCGACATCGCGTACAGCAAACGGCTCGACGCCAGGAAAAACCCGACGACGCCCGACAGCACGGCGCACAGCGCCACGACCACCGCGATCGCGAAACCGACCTCACCGCCGACCGCGTACGCGGCGTAGAACGACGGCAGCGCGAGCAGGCCCTCGAGATCGGGAGACGCCTTCACGTACTCGGCCCAGTTGGCGAAACCGTCGGGCACAACCATCGCCGTAACGACCGCAATCGCCGCGTACACGAACGCGCCGCACAGAACCGCCGTCACCATGATCGCGGTCATGCGCGAAGCGGGAAAAGCCCCTTCCGAGGTCTCCTGGCACACCGATTCAAACCCCACGAACGCCCAAGGAGCGACGGCCAGTACGCCGAGCGTACCGACTACAGGCGAGTTCACCTCCCCGAACACGGGCTCGAACGTCGCCGCAGGAGGAGCGGGGCCGGCAACCGCCAGCCCGACAATCGCTAACGTTCCAGCGACCAGCCCGCACACGAGCACGGTCTGCAGGATCCCCGACGCACGTACACTCGCGTAGCAGACGGCCACAACGGCCACCACGATGACGAGTGCTGTCGCCACCTCGCCGAAGAACACGTCGTAACCGGCGATGACGTAATGAAACCCCACGCGCAGGGAGTCGCCCACCACGCTGCGCGCGAGAAGCGCGAAAGCGGTCGCGTTCGCGGAGATGGCCGCACCGTACACGAGCACCAAGCACCACGAGCACACGAACGCATGGTTGGGGCCGAACGTCTCGCGCACATACTCGTAGATGCCGCCCGCCCCGGGATAACGCTTGGTCATGAAACCGCAATCGAGCGCAATCACCACCATGACGAGCGCGCCGACGGCGAAGGCGATAGCCGTTCCCACCGGCCCCGCGATGGGCAGAAACGTGGTCGCGGGCATGACGAACGCACCCCAGCCGACTATGCAGCCCAACGACAGCGACCACGCCGACAGGGGCGAAAGCGCGTGTCTCAGTTGCGGGGCGCCCGAAGCGCCCGTGTATTCAGGTGCAGCCATGCTACTCACCGGTTTCAAAGAAAGCGTATCCATTTCTCCCGCGACCCTTCACTTCGTAGAGCGCGTGGTCGGCAGCGCGGTACAAGCCATCGCTATCAGATGCGTCGTCGGAAAACGCGATGCCAACGGAAAGCGTCACGCGGGGCAGGCCGTCGTCGGGGCCGTCCGCAAGCTTGCCCGCCATGGCCTCGACTTTGCGCGCAACCACATCGCGAAGCTCTGCCGTAACGTTCGTCATGATCACGACGAATTCGTCGCCCCCGATGCGGCAAACGTGGTCGCTCGACCTGAACGAATCCGACACCACGCGCGCCACCTTCTTCAACACCGAATCCCCCACGTCGTGGCCGTACGTGTCGTTGCAGCCCTTGAAGTTGTCGATGTCGATTATCAGCAGCGCGAAAGCGCCGTCCTGCTCAGCGAGAATCGCATCGTAAGCCCCGCGGTTGAGCAGGCCGGTAAGCGGGTCGCTCACGACGTCGTGCTCGAGCTGCTTGGTGCGCCTGCGGCTCTCGTCGTGCATATCGTTGTATGCATCGACCAGGCGTTTAAGCTCGTAGGCCCCAATGAGCTCGAGCCGCTCGCCATGCTGGATATGGCGTGCGTAAACCACCGACGGCCACAGAACGAAGAAAATCATCGCGAAGATGACCAGCACTATGATCCCAAGCAGCAGCAGCATGATGACGTGCATGTTGTCGAGCTGGCGGCTGAGCTCGGCGGTGCTCTCGTCGCTGATGCGCTGCAGCTGCGACATGAGGTCGGCAAGGCACTCGTCGATGCGCTCGTTGATATCAGACTTGGAATCGTCGTACGCGTCGCTGAT
The DNA here is from genome assembly GCA_017460365.1 of Eggerthellaceae bacterium. Classification (GTDB taxonomy): domain Bacteria; phylum Actinomycetota; class Coriobacteriia; order Coriobacteriales; family Eggerthellaceae; genus UBA9715. The sequence goes on along the minus strand of JAFUBE010000765.1, from coordinate 664 downwards.
CAATAGCTCCACCGCGCGATCGACTTTACCCTCGGCAGAGAGCTGAACATCGGATTCCCGGAGCTCGACGGCGGAGACTCCGGCCGGCTTATCGACAAGGCCGTCCGCTTCGGCTCGTAGCCTCATCGCGTACAGCTCGCGCTCGGCAAGCCTGTTCGAAAACTCGAGCGCCTCGTTCAAATCGGCTGCGGCCTCTGCGTCCTTCATGATCGACCGGATGGTTTCGACCGCTTTTCCACGGTGGTCGGCCACGTTGAGCTCTTCGAGGTACTTGTCGAGATGGACGCGATTGCCGGTTACGACATAAAGCCTCGCTTCGCTCGTGAGGCAATCTGACGCGTTTTGCAACTCGAACGCGGCCGCCGTGCAGGCGGCGTATTCGCGCTGGCTCTGCTCGGCGCGCCCGTCGGCCTCGTAAACCATGTCGACCGTGGCGATCGCGACGATGGCCAGCACCGCGGCCACCATGATGGCGATCGCATTGACTCGCCTGATACGCGGAGTTGAGCGCCAAGCAAGGCGCCTCAGCAACGACGGGCGCCCAACGGACGCCACGCCAGCTGCTTCTCTGCTTGTTTCGTTGTTATCCCCCTCGTTGCTCATGATGCCATTGTAGCCCTTACGCTCACCCCAGGCACCCACTCGCTACCCCGCTTACCGCCAG
>JAFUBE010000764.1 GCA_017460365.1 Eggerthellaceae bacterium | reverse complement strand
ATGAGAAGGTCGGAGACGCCGAGCCCGTCTGCGTGGAGGCCGAGCTTCCCTTCGGGCTCCCGCAGGGCTGGGAGTGGGCGAGGCTCGGGAGCATTGCCTACGTAGCTGCTGGCTCGACTCCCCCAAAGTCGGCGTTCGTGGAAGAGGGTATACCGTACTACAAGATGTACAACCTCAGAAACAATCGGATCGACTTCGGCTTTCAGCCACAATATATCACCGAGGAGTATCACAGAGGGAGGCTCTCCAAGTCGATAATACTGCCGGGCGATTTAATCATGAACATCGTTGGTCCCCCTCTCGGAAAGCTGGCCATTGCTCCAGACGACTACGAAGAGGCAAACACGAACCAAGCTGCGGTTGTTATACGTCCCCATGGCAGAATTGTATTAGCGGAATGGATTCGTTATCACCTGATGGAGATGAGCGAGATCAACCGCATTACAACCAGGGGGAGTGCCGGACAGGTAAACATTTCCCTCACCCAATCGAAGCTCATCAGAATTCCCGTCCCGCCGCTCGCGGAGCAGCGCCGCATCGTCGCCGCGCTCGACGAGCTGCTCGGTCTGGTGGACGAGGTGGAGCGCTCGCAGGCGGAGCTCTCCTCGCTGCTCGACCAGGCGAGGGCGAAGGTCCTCGACCTCGCCATACGGGGCAGGCTCGTTCCGCAGGACCCCGGCGACGAGCCGGCGTCCGAGCTCCTCGCACGCGTGCGCGAGGAGCGACGAGCTATGGTGGCGGACGGCAGGCTCCGGCCGAGGGACGTCGAGGGCGACTCGTCCATCTTCCGCGGTGAGGATAACTCCTATTATGAGAAGGTCGGAGACGCCGAGCCCGTCTGCGTGGAGGCCGAGCTTCCCTTCGGGCTCCCGCAGGGCTGGGAGTGGGCTAGAATTCCTTCGCTTTTCGTTATAGATCCACGGTCAAAGCGTTTGGATGACGAGTTCGTCTCCTTCGCACCAATGTCCGCAATCGATCCTGGCTTCACGTCATCTGCGTCGTACGAAATCAGGAGATGGAGAGATGTAAAGAAGGGGTTCACCCATTTCGAGGAGGGTGACGTTGCATTCGCAAAGATCTCGCCTTGCCTCGAGAACAGGAAGTCCTTCGTTGCAAGTGGACTGGTTAACAAGGCCGGAGCCGGCACGACAGAGCTTATCGTGCTCAGATGCGTTGGGGGCGTGTCCCCCTGGTACACGCTCTGCTTCCTAAAGAGCTCGACCTTCATTGACGCGGCTAAAGAGACTTTCATGGGGACGGTCGGCCAGCAGAGAGTCAAGCGCGACTTCATTGGCAGCGTCCTGTTCCCAGTTCCTCCCGCATCAGAGCAGACGAGGATTGCGGGAAGGGTCGCGGAGCTTCTTGGGTCAATAGGGCTGTAGAAGCCGGACAAGTCCAGCTGTCTTGCCAGCAATCCTGTTCTGCTCGGCTATAGGGGGTATGGGCACGAGCATACGATCCATGTCGTCTTTGCGCACAGATGGCGAGTTGTCGCCTCTTACGTGTCTATTGATCTCAAGCACAAAATAGTCCGACTGCATGCAGAGGAACAGCCAATCAGGTCTGATTAGGCTCGATGAGGGCGTGCAAACATAGAAACCCGTGGAAGCAATGCAGCCATCGTGCTCTTTGCCTGCCAGGGCTATGTTCTTCAGGTAGGGCCTAACCATTGAGAAAAGCACGGAGCCTTCGCTTACTACCCTGCGCGCCCTGCTCGGAGCCTCTTTTGTCTCTATCAGCTTTGGCTCTCTGATTAACAGATGAGTATTGTCGACCGAGTCGATGTCTATGTACCGAAACAGCTCTCCCGATGGCTCTAGGCTCGTCTGTGGTAGGCATATTGAGCGGAGCCTCGCCCATGTCCAAGAATCGGGAACACAGAACGAGGCAGCAACCGGGATAACACTGTCACCCACCTT
>JAFUBE010000763.1 GCA_017460365.1 Eggerthellaceae bacterium | reverse complement strand
CGTCGGCATCGTGGTGCTCGCGGGCGGCATCCTTTCCGCCGGCGGCGGCTACGAGAACATCATGGACACGATCGCCGCGAACCATCCCGAGATGACGGAGCCGCTCTCGGGCGGCAACATGCCCATCGGGCTGTATTTCACGCAGTGGCTGCTCGTCGGCGTGTTCACGTTCTGCCTGCCGCAAAGCGTCGTGCGCACGATGAGCTACCGCGACACGAAATCGCTGCACCGCGCGATGATCTGGGGCACGGTGATCGTCGGCTTCATGATGATCGGCGTGACTTCGCTCGGCGTGCTGTCGGCCGGCGTGCTGCAGGGGTCGCTCGCCGATTACGGCGCGAGCGTGGACAACATCATTCCGGCCGCCATCGTGGAGACGCTGCCGCCGTGGCTGGCCGGCATCGCGATCATCGGGCCGATCGCGGCGAGCATTTCCACCGTGTCGAGCCTGCTGATCGCCAGCTCGTCGTCGATCGTGAAAGACCTGTGGCTGCACCATTGCGAAGCGCGCGGAGCAAAGCCCGCCGAGCGTACCGTCGTGCGGTCGAGCCAGGCGATCACGCTGGCCATCGGCGCGGTGGTGTTCGCGCTTTCGATCGTGCCTCCCGACGTGATTTGGAGGATCAACATGTTCGCGTTCGGCGGGCTGGAGACGGCGTTTTCATGCGTGCTCGTGTGCGGCCTGTTCTGGAAGCGCGCCAACCGCACCGGCGCTTTGCTGTCGATGGTCGGCGGCACGCTGGCATACTGCGCGGCGATGGCGGTCGGCTTCAAAATAGCCGGCTTGCACCAGATCACGATCGGCATCGTGGTTGCCGTCGTGCTGATGGTGGTCGGCTCGCTCGCCACGAAACCCACCGACGCCGAACACCTGGAAGCGTTCTTCCCCACACGCTAGGCACCGCCCCGCCTTCCGCCCGGCCCGAAGCGCCGCGCTTTGGGCCGATCATCAGAAGGGCCTGAACGGCAAACGTCGCATGGTTCCGGCGAGCGAGACCAACGCGGGGAAGACGAGCGGGTAGTTGATCAAGGCCACGACGCCGGCGGGCAGCGAGACGGCTGCGGCGGCAATGCCCACCATCACTTCGCCAGCGGCTGCGCATGTGGCCTTCCCGCACCTGTACAGGCGCATCGCTAGACGCTTGAGCGTGCTGCCGCCTCGGGCGAAGTCGCCGATCGTCTCGATTCCCGACTGGCTGATGGCGTCGAACAGCCTGTTCACGATCCTCACGCGTTCCTTGCGGCTGCGCGAATACACGAGGTGGTGAAACACCTGGCCTGTGAGACGGCATTCGGGGGCGATGGCTTCGGCGCGGGCGAGCATCGTTCCGTCGATGCGCCACGACAGGGCGTCGTGCTGACGATAGCGCTGTTGCGCCGATGCCACGACAGTCGGCCGCACGACCTGCTCCATGATGCCCGCAACTACGCAGAATTCAGGCACGAACAGGTGCATGCGATTCGCGATGGGGGCGAATGCATCGAAGTCGACCACCTCGCGCACGAATCCCGGCGAGTCGTTGCACCACACATCGCAGATGCGCTCGCGCGTCGCCGGCTCGCAGAACGCGGCCGCGTACGCGGCCAGGTTGCCGCCTTTGGAGTGCCCGCCCACGTGGAGCGCGCCTGTGGTTACGCGCGCCACGCAATCGAGGTAGCGCTGCGCGTCGAGCTGGGCTGCAACCACCTTGTAGCTCATCATGAAATTCTCGCGCCAGCCCGAAATGTGATGCCCGGTGCCCCGAAACGCAATGTAAGCGGTGCCGTCGGGGAGGAGCGCCGTGTACGCACCGAACTGCTCGTGCTGTTTGGGGTCGAAGCGCTCTTTCCAGCCAATCAGGCGCACGCATCCGAAGCGCTGCGAGCGCGCCATCGCGCTGAACAGGTTCTCAAAGCGGCGCATAGGCCCATGGCGGCGGGCCTCATAGGCGCGCCACGCGCGAGCCACCGTGACCGAACGGCCCGACCCGAGCCCCGGCACGACGTCCTCCAGATCGCAGTACGTCAGCTGACACAGAGCCAGGTTATCCGCTTCGTTAAGCGGCTCTTCCTCGAAGAGCACGCCGCCGTGCTCTTCCATATAGTCGAGTAAGTTATCCATGCCCGCATTATCACAGCGAATCGGGCAGGTTCGATTTTCCGTGACCCATCCGTCGAGCGGGTGTCATGCGTTCGTAGTACGCCACTGCCCCGCTGCGCCGCTTACCGCCAGGCCCAAACCGGGGCGCCGCCGCGGACTACCCCACTTACTGCCAGACCCAAAGTGGGGTAGTTTCT
>JAFUBE010000762.1 GCA_017460365.1 Eggerthellaceae bacterium | reverse complement strand
TCCCCAGGCGCGCAAGTTCCCAGGCGGCCGCAAGGCCCGCAGGTCCAGAACCGACCACGCTCACGAGGGGAGCCCCCTCGGACGGCGCGGGCAGGGGGTCGACGCCGCGCTCCCACATGTAGTCGGATATCGCGCGCTCGTTGTCGTGAATGGTCACGGGCTCGTCGTGAAGCCCCAGGTTACATGCCGTTTCACAGGGAGACGGACAGACGCGGCCGGTGAATTCAGGAAACGGGTTGGTCAGGCCGAGTCGTCCGGCCGCGTCGTCCCAGCGCCTGTGGAAGACAAGGTCGTTGGTTTCTGGAATGAGGTTGTGCAGCGGGCAACCCGTCATCTGGCGTGCGCCCGGAAACGCGATGCCGCTCTGGCAGAACGCCACGCCGCAGTTCATGCAACGGCTCGCCTGAGCGCATTGCTCGCCGCGAGGCAGGTCGACCACGAAGTCGCCGAAGTCGCGCACCGCCTCGTCGGCTGGGCGCACTTCGTGTTCGTGGCGTCTAATCTCCAAAAATGCCCCAGGCCTTCCCATCGCTTCTCCTATCATCCGTCTGAAACACACCTGGCATGTGTTCCAACTAGTGGGTCATGTCTTCGAAGGCGCGCTCGGTGGCTTCGTCGTGGGTGAGGCCGGAGCGCTCGTACTTCTCGGTTAGGGTCATCATCTGCTCGTATTCGCGGGGGATGACCTTCACGAAGTCGTCGGCGATGTCGTCGAAGCGGTAGAGCAGCTTCACGCCGAGCGGGCTTTGCGTGCGGCGCACATGCTCTTCAATCAGCGACCGCACGAACGAGAGCTCATCGTGATTGGGCCATTTTAGGTACACCATGTCGCGATTGCAGCGCTCCTCGAGCGTGTGTTCGGCGTCGTACACGTACGCCACGCCCCCGCTCATGCCGGCGGCGAAGTTCAACCCGACCTCGCCGAGCACGAGCACCACGCCGCCGGTCATGTACTCGCTACCGTTGTTGCCGACGCCTTCCACCACGAGCACCGCGCCCGAATTGCGCACGGCGAAGCGCTGGCCGGCCAGCCCGTTCACGAACCCGCGGCCGCTCGTCGCACCGTAGAAGGCGACGTTGCCCACCACGACGTTTTCCTCGGCGTGGAAGGTGGCGCTCTCGGGTGGAGCGACCGAGACCACGCCGCCCGACAGGCCCTTCCCGAGGTAGTCGTTGGCCTCGCCGCGTATGTTCAACGTGATGCCGCTCGGCAGAAACGCGCCGAAGCTCATGCCGCCCGAGCCCGCGCAATCCACCGTGAGCGTCTCGTCAGGCAAGCCCTCGGAATGGCTCGCAGTGACGGCAGACCCGAGCATGGTGCCCACGCATCGGTTCACGTTGGCGATGTCGGCATGGAAATGCTGGCTCGCGAGCACCGTGCGTGCGTCATGCGTGTACGGGATGAGCAGCGTGGCATCGAGCGTGGTGGGCAAGGTGTCCTCGGGCCCGCATTCGGGCAGCGAATGGCAGCAGCTCGCGCCGGGAATGTCGGCGCCGAACTCGGTTTCGGCCTGCACGAGCAGAGGCGACAAGTCGACCAACCGCGCCTTGCAGCTGCGCGCATCGCCGCGCTGGCGCAGGCAGCCCACCTGGCCGACCATCTCCTCGACCGTGCGGAAACCGAGCTTGGCCATGATCTGGCGCATCTGCTCGGCGACGAACGTCATGAAGTTCACGACGTACTCGGGCTTCCCGCCGAAGCGGTTGCGCAACCGGCAGTTCTGCGTGGCGATGCCGACCGGGCACGTG
>JAFUBE010000006.1 GCA_017460365.1 Eggerthellaceae bacterium | reverse complement strand
GGTCACGCCCTCATGCTCGTCGGCCGTGCGCACGCGTCTCACCCACAGCGAGGCACCCACCCATACAGCTGTGCAGAGCGCCGGGGTCAGCGCCCGGTTGGTGCTCGGGCGGCGCGCGGGGCGGGGGTGGGGTCATTTAGGCGAGGAATCTGTCGAGTGCGGAAAGGCCTGCGTCGAAGCGTTCGCGGACGAAGCTCATGTGGCCGCCGGGGCCGACGGCGAACTCGGTTTCGCAGCCGCGTTCGCGCAGGATGGCGGCGCATTCGGCCATGTCGTCCTGCACGTGGTGCAGGATCTTCGGCGCGGCGTGTTTCTCTTTCGAGCCGATCGAGAGGAATGCGAAGCGGCCTGCTCCGTCGAACGCGAGCCCGCGCAGGTGATCGACCCATCCCTCGTACCAGACCGACCCCGACAAGCACGCGCAGGCGGCAAATGCGCTCGTGTGCGTGAAGGCGTACAGCGCGAACAGCCCGCCGAGCGAGTATCCGCAGATGGCGCGCGTGGAAGGCGCGAGCCCTTCGGCGTGTTCCACGGCGTCGGCCGCTTCGCTGACGAGCTCGGAAAGCGTGATTGCGGCGTTGCCGGCGAAGTCGGGGTTGCCGCGGTAGATTCCCGGTGCGCGCCATGGGGTCAGGCTGTCGTTCCAGTCGCGCACGCACACCTTCACGATGGTGCACGCCCGCCCGCGCGCCGGCGCGTCGATGTCGAACGGGTGCTCTTCCGCGTCGACGACGTAGATAACCGGCGCGCATGCCCCGTTCGCGCCGGGGAAAACCGCCCGGCGGTTGATGTCGACATACTTCATCAGCTGCTCGCTTTCTACCTGGTGCCCCTATGATACCGAAGCCCCGTGCAGCGCGGTCAGGGCGAAGTTGCAGCGTTTTATGGCGCGTTTACTAAGGGTTTCGGAAGTAGTACCATCGACGCGACGGGGTACGCAAGCTGGGAAGAGGGGCCCTCATGCTCGACGTTCACGAGCTGACTGAGAAGGTGAAGCGCAAGGTGCTCGAACTCGGTTTCGCGCGCGTGGGCGTTACGACGCCCGACCCCATCGACGGCTACGAAGACGAACTCTGCCGTCGGCATGGCTACGGTATCTGGAACGTGGGCGATCCCGATTCGAAGTTGCGGCTGGCAGCGCGCCCTTCCCAGAAGATTCCCGAGGTCAAAAGCGTTATTTCGCTCGTTCGCGCCGTTGGGAACATCGATTACCCACCGCGGCTGCTCGAGCACCTGGGGCGCATCTACCTGTCGCGGGCCTATTTGCCGCCCGATGACACGCTTGAAGGAAAGCGCGTGCTGCTCTTCGAGGAATATCTGGCAAGCCTCGGCATTCGATCGCTGTACGACCACACGAACATGCAGCTCGTCGACCGCGCTATCGCCGCGCGCGCCGGCCTGATTACGTACGGGCGCAACAACTTTGCGTACGCGGATGATCTCGGGTCGTTTATCGTGCTGGTTACGATTCCCGTCGACGCCGAGCTTGAATGCGAAGTCCACGAGCCGCGGCGCGTATGCCCGCAGGATTGCCATATATGCATCGACGCGTGTCCGACGCGCGCCATGGGCGATGATGGCGCCCTCGATCCGACGCGCTGCGTGCTGTACAGCAACTTCTCGCCGGCCGAGTGCAAAGACCCGGCTGTGACCGCGCTCATCGGGCAGCGCATTCACGGCTGCGATGCTTGCCAGGTGGCCTGCCCGCGCAACGCACGCGCGCTTGCAGCCGGCAAGGCGGCCGACCCCTACCTCGATTGGCTGGCCGAACGTTTTTCGCTCGAGGACATGCTTTTCTGCGACGGCGACTATTACGAATCGTGCCTGCGTCCGGTCATGTTCAACTACATCCGCGACATTGACATCTTCCGGCAGAACGCGGCCATCGCCATGGGAAACAGCGGCGATGTCTCCTACCTGCCGGCATTGCGCCGCGCCGCCGACGAGGGCAGCGACGAGGTGCGCCGCTTCGCGCGCGTCGCCATCGAGCAGCTTGAGTGAATCGAGGCACCCCGCTCGCCGCCGGGCCCGCACCGGGCATTCGCGCGGACTGCCCCGCTTACTGCCAGACCCAAAGTGGGGCAGTTTCTAGAAAGGGGCCGTATCAAAAGTCCAGTACGAGCCGATATCCGGCTTTGGCGAACATGGCAGGCCATCTTTG
>JAFUBE010000761.1 GCA_017460365.1 Eggerthellaceae bacterium | reverse complement strand
GAGGCGAAAAACGGCAGCATCACCAGAGCCAGGCATACCACCCGCTTGGAGCGTTCGCCCGCAACCAGCCGTTGCGCCACCCGGGCCATGATGCCGCTCTCTCGCAGGCCTGCCACGGCTGCCATCAGGCAAAACAGCAGCACGATAACGCGCCAGTCGATGTAGCTGGGCGCCTGCGAAACATCGTGTGCGACCGCAAGCGAGACACAGGCACAAACAAAGGCGATGCAAAGCACCGCCTCGTTCCGAAGAAATGTAATCAGCCGGTCGAGCATTCCACCATTCTAGCAAGCGCTCGGCTCCATCCCGAATGTGGCGTGACACTTCTCGTCAGACACGATCTGTCATTTTCGCAGGGAGACTCTCTGTTCCGCAGATCCCACCGCGAAAATGACGGATCGTGTCTGACGCGAAGTGTCACACGTTTCCCTAGTAAGCGTTCGCAGAGGCTTCGCCTTGGCTTTCAACCTTGGCGACCGCAGCAACCGTCGCCGAGCTGCGCTGCGCCTTGATGCGGCTCGCCAGCACGAGCGAAACCACCGCCAGCACCAGCGCGAAGCTGAACACGAGATGCGAACCCTGCGCGAACGCTTCCGCTACGTCGGCGCCGCCGGCGCCAAGATACGCTCCCTGGCCCGCTGCCAGCAGGAACGTGGCAAGCGCGGTGCACACGGCGCCGAGCACCTGCTGCATCGTGTTCAACATCGTGCTTCCGTCGGTCGACAGCTCGTGCGGCAGCGAGGCGAGCGCGTAAGTCTGGCACGGCGACATGGCAAGCGGCACGCCCACCATGAGGGTGATGTGGCAGGCCATGACGTAGGCGAGCGGCGTCGCGGGCGTCGCGAAGAGCAGCGCCACCGAGCCGGCAACGGAAAGCCCAAAGCCGATCATACCCGGAATGCGTGCGCCCACACGGTCGTACACGCGGCCGGCCAACGCGCTGACCACGGCGTTCACGATGCCACCGGGCAGCAAGACCAGGCCGGCCATCGAAACGGGCAGCGCCATCGCGTTCTGGTAGAACTGCGGCAGCACGAACATGATCGCCAGCGTAATACCGAAGTTCAGCATGACGCACAGGGCGCCGATCGTGAAACCGCGCTGCTTGAACACGCGCATGTCGATGACAGGCACGTCCATCCCAAGTTGGCGCTTCACGTACACGACGAGCGCCACGATGCCGATAACCAGCGCCGCAATCGTGGGAACGCTCGCCCAGCCGTACAGGCTCGAAATGCCCGCGCCGAGAACGATGCCGCCGAAGCCCAAACACGACGCGAGCACCGACAGCCCGTCGATCTTGGGCTTGGTCAGCTCGTACGGGCTCACGCTGAACTTCAGCGTGAAGGCGATTCCCACGAGCAGCACCACGGCGAAGCTGAAGAAGATGGCGCGCCACGACAAAGCGCCGACCAGGATGCCCGCCAGCGTGGGGCCGATGGCCGACGCCGACATGATGACGAGCGCGTTGACCCCCATGGCCGAGCCGATCTTGTGCGGCGGAATGACCTCCATCACCATCGAGAACATGAGCGGCAGCACGAGCCCCGTGCCGATGCCTTGAATGGCGCGCCCGACCAGGCAGATTTCGAAGCTGGGGGCCAAGCCGCTAACGACGGAGCCCACAAGGAACGCCCCCAGCGCGAACAGCGTGATCTTGCGCGCCGAGAACCACTTCGCGAGCAGGCTCGTGAACGGAAGCACGATGCCGATGACCAGCATGTAGCCCACGACGAGCCACTGGGTGAGCGCGAGATCCACGCCGAACGCGGCCGACAACTGCGGCAACGCGATGTTGAGCGCCGTCTCGCTGTACATGCCGGCGAACCCGCCGAGGTAAAGCCCCATGAGGGCCAGGTAAGGATGCGGCACGACCACGCGCGCCTGGGGTAGATGTTTCTGTTCGGATGTCTCCATCGAACCACGACCTTTCTCGTTTTCAGCACAAAAAAATGGCCGCAACTGCTCGTTGCGACCACCTCTGCACGTTCGTGCAGCGTCTCACTGCGCTTTGCTCTTACATACACGACTGTACAGCAGATTTCCGCACCGCGTAAGCGTTTTCTCGCAGGGTCATCACAAGAACTCCCCACTTCCCACCCGCCCGATTCGGGGCGTATACGCTAACGCGCATATTCGACTATGATACGGTTGTGTGACCGAACCGACGAAAGGAGCCTGCTATGGCCGTAATGCCCGCAGAAGTCCAGGAACTGTTCAAGAGCGTGAAGAACGTGGCGTTTTCCACGGCGACCGCCGACGCGCAGCCGAACACGTGCATCGTCGCGATGAAGGCCGTCATCGACGACGAAACGGTGTATCTGTCCGACCAGTTCTTCAACAAGACGCTCGCCAACCTGCAGGAGAACCCGAAGGTCGCGATTGCGTTTTGGGAGGGCAACAACGCCTACGTGCTTCACGGGGTTGCGCGCTACGTGAACGAAGGCGCCGAATTCGAAACGCAGAAAGCATGGGTCGACGCCGCCTTCGAGAAGATGGGGCTGCCCATAAAGGCAAAGGGCGGCTGCTACGTGAGCATCGAGGCCGTGTACACCTCGGCCCCCGGCCCCACCGCCGGCGACAAGATCAGCGACTAGCGCACCACCGTGACATTTTTCGTCAGACACGAAGTGTCATTTTTTGAGAAAGACATGCGGTAAAGCAAGCGCCACCCAAAAAATGACACTTCGTGTCTGACGAAAAATGTCACGGTTTCACGCGGGTCGCTAGCCTTCGATGCCGTCGGCGTTGCGGATCTGCTTGCGCTTGATCTTGCCGCCGACCGTCTTGGGAAGCTCGGCCGCATACTCCACGATACGCGGGTACTTGTACGGCGCCGTCTCCTTCTTCACCCAGGTCTG
>JAFUBE010000760.1 GCA_017460365.1 Eggerthellaceae bacterium | reverse complement strand
CGGGCGACATGGGCTAACCCTGAATTGCGACGCAGTAGCTCACCGTGCCCGAAAGGGAAAGGTGACCCGCCGCATCGGTCGCGACCACATCGGGGGCGAGCTCTATGGTGCCCACCTCGTACGGCGCTGCCATGCCCAAACGCGTCGCGGCCTGCTTGATGGCCGACGTGTTCGAAAGCACACTCTGCTCCATCTCGAGGGAGACGCCGGTCGAACGTGCATCGGCGATCTCACCTGAAATGGCGTCGCTTTGGATCATGGTGGAAACCGTCGCGCTCGTGAGCGCGATGCGCGCAAACGACAGCGCCGCGATCACCAAGAGCACGACGACCACGAGCTTCGCTGCAGTGATGAGCAGCGATGTCGCCGAATTCTGCTCGCGAGAGCCCGTGCGTGTCGCGCGGATACCGCGGGAATCGAGGATTTCTGCAGTGAGGTCGGGGTATGAGTCGAAGCGATATGCCTGTTGAGCGAGCGCCACGTGCGCCTCCTGGTTCGTGCGGGGCGGACTGGTGCCGCTCCATAGTGCGTTTATAGCTTGCGCGCAACGCGGAGCTTTGCGCTTCGGGCGCGCGGATTACGTTCTACCTCTTCTTTCGCGGGCGTGATCGGCTTGCGCGTGACCACTTCGAGTATCGGCTTTCTCCCGCAGACGCAAACCGGTAGGTCAGGCGGGCAGGTGCACCTGTTCGCGCCTGCCGCCATGACGTTCTTCACGATGCGATCTTCCAGCGAGTGGTACGAGATGACCACCAGCCGACCACCGGGGTTGAGCCAGCGGACCGCAGCCTCGAGACCCCGCTCGAGCACGGCCAGCTCCGAGTTGACTTCTATCCGGATGGCTTGGAACGTTCGCTTCGCCGGATGCCCGCCCGCGCGGCGCGCGCTCGCGGGTATCGCTGCCTTGATGATGTCGACTAGCTGGGCGCTCGTTTCAATCGCGGCTTTCTCGCGCTCGCGCACGATGAAATCCGCGATGCGGCTGGCCCACTTCTCGTCGGAGTATATACGGATGATCCGAGTGAGGTCTGCTGCGTTGTAGGTGTTGATGACCTCTGCTGCGGTTAAGGTTTGTTTACCCGGATCCATCCGCATATCAAGTGGGCCGTTCTCCTTGAAGGAGAAGCCACGAGCCTGCCAGTCGAGCTGCGGCGAGGAAACGCCCAGGTCGAACAGGAACGCATCGACGCCGGGAATTTCCGCGCTCACGAGCAGCTCATCCATATCGCCGAAGTTGCCACGCAGGAGTTCGATATGGGGGCGCTGCGCATCGGGGAGTTCGTTTAGGCGTTCGGACGCCGCGGCATGCGCCGCTTCGTCCTGGTCGATTCCGATGAGCACGCCTCCGGGTGCAAGTTGCGTGGCAGCTTCGATGCTGTGACCTGCTCCGCCGAGTGTCGCGTCCACGAACGTTTGCTGCGGTTTGAGTTGGAGTTGTTCGAGGCACTCGGCGAGCAGGACCGGGATATGCCGATATTCGTTTGTCATGGTGCTCACGCCTTAGCTGAGCAGGCTGGAGAAATCGAGGTTCTCCATCATCTCAGTGCGGCGATCCGCGCTCCAGACCTCGAAGTAGCCTGTGTTGCCCACAATGACGACTTCTTTGTCGATCTTGGCCTTCTCGCGCAGTTCGGCCGGCAGCAAGATGCGCCCTGCCGAGTCGGGCTGCACGTCGAAAGCGGCACCTTTCAGTGCGCTTCGCCACATCAGCTGTTCGCTGCTGGTGGAGTTGAAGCCGCCGAACTTATCGACGAGAATCGCTTCCACCCATGCGTTGAAGCTGTCCTGCCCGTCAAACACCATGAGGTAGTTGCTGGACAAGGCACACGAGACGACGAGGTCTTCGGATAGGACCTTGCGGAACTTGGCGGGCAGGGAGACGCGGCCTTTTGCATCGGCCTTGAATCGATACGAGCCGTTGAGGTCAACGGGTTTCCTCGTCTCGTCCAATGCTTCCCTTCCACCTGATTCTGCACGTTCCTATCGCGTGTTTGACATTCTATGACACAACCCCCCACAACGCAACACTTTTCCTCTCTTTGGTGGTTACTTTCCTACATTCTGGGG
>JAFUBE010000759.1 GCA_017460365.1 Eggerthellaceae bacterium | reverse complement strand
GCCCTGCCGGACTACGTGCGCATGGTGGGCGACGGCGCGCGCGCCGTCGCGCAGGCGAGCGCCGAGATGACGGCGTCGGAGGTCGCCGCCAGACGCGAGAGGATAATGCGCCAGCGGATACGCTCGTCGGGGTTCCCCTACACCAAGACGCTGGCCGACTTCGACTGGTCGTTCCAGCCGAGCGTGCCGAGGGCGAAGGTCGAGGAGCTCGCCACCCTGCGGTTCATGGACCTGGCTGAGAACGTCCTGTTCGTGGGCAGCCCGGGCGTGGGAAAGACCCACCTGGCGATAGCCAGCGGCGGCGAGGCCGTCAGGGCCGGCCGCGAAGTCCGCTTCGTCGACTGCGCGAAGCTGGTCGAGGACCTGAAGGACGCCTCGTCGCGCGGGATACTCAAGAACAGGCTGAAGTACTACGCTCACTCCAAGCTCCTCGTAATCGACGAGTTATGCGAAGCTTCGCATAACTCGTCCACGTCCATGACATCCGCCATCAGACGGATACCCCTGTCGTAATTGAACGCCTTCGTCTCGAAGGTGTAGTTGATGCTGCCCGTCCTGTAGCCGACGTTTCGCGTGTAGTCGCCCAGGCCGGAGACCTCGATCTTCGGAATCATGATCTCCTTGGCATTGCGGCCGGCTCTAATCATGCGCCGCCCACTGGTCAGAACTCCCGATACGGCTGCACGTTGGTAAACGGCATCGAGTATCGAAGTGTAATTCTGCGTGTATGCAATAGAGTTGGACATTCGTCAGCCCTCCTATTCGTCGCCGGAATCGTCCAGGCCGGCGAGCTTCCGCCAGCGTTTCATGGTCTTGCCCTCGTCGGAACTCGTGCCCGCATTGGGAAGTCCCGTCTTGCCGCTCTGTTTATGCGCCGCATCGGCGAACAGCCACGGCTCCGCTTCTTTGAGCGCAGCAACATCGCCGCCGTGCTCGTCGAGGATGGCACGCGCGGCCTTCACGTTACGCACGCCCGCAAGCCGCAGCTCGAATTCGATGCGGTCCGATTCGCCCTGAGCCTTCAGTTCCTCGATTTGAGATTTCAGCGTCTCAGTCGCCTCTGCGGTCTTCGCAGCCTCAGCTACTTGCGCCTCGAGTTCTTTGATACGGCTGTCGCGCTCGGCAATCTGCGCTTCGTAAGCTGACGCGTCCGCGCCGACATCTACCGGCTTCTCTTGCGGTTCCTGCGCCCGGTCTTCCCGCTGCGCGTCCTGCGCCTCTTCCGAGCCATGGTCTTTCTCTTCCATGAATGCTTTGCCTTTCGTCTGGCAGGCAAAAGAAAACTGCCCGCATCTTTCGACTGCAGACAGTATCTAACGGTGTCGCAAACTCGCTGATTATGCGCAGTTATACTTCTATGAAGCGATTCAAATCGTTAAGCTCGAAAGCGCCCATGTATGAGAGCGCATCTCCGTTATCGCTTTCGACCCAGAGCCTCTCCTTGTGGCTGTATTCGCTAAGCTCCTTGGCAGTAGCGAAGCTATTAACGAACTGGACGACTCTTTCCAGAATCTGCAGCTCGCTTTCCGTGAACAAACTCGGGTCGAAATCCTCGTTGGGCTTAAAGACGGTAGCGTCGATGGGCCCGTACGAAACCGACTCTTCGACGAGGTGGCCCTCTCTCACCATCTGCCCGAAAACGGCATCGTACTGATCGACGATCGGCCCACGGGTAGCCCTGGCATACATGAGCCCCGACATGGAGCAAGACGATTCGGCGAAGCACGAGAAGTCAGCGTAGAACATAGCCTTGTTCAGCTTAGTCCTGCCCAGATCAGCGCAGTGAGTCGCCATATACACAGCTATCTGAATAGCCCGCGGCCAATCCAAGCGCCTAAACCCGTTGCGCTCAGACGGTGCTTCTTCCGAAAGCAAGAGTCGGAAATTACCTGCGCGGCCGCCAGCTAGCGCGTGCTCGCTGGCTTCTTTCGAAATAAAAGCACGTGCCCTCTGGCGTGCCGATTCAACCTGGCTGGCAGGGAGCTCTTCTTCATGCTCGTCGAGTAGCGCAAGCATGTTCTCCGGCTGGGCCGCCTGGCGTATCGCAGCATCGATCTGCTTCGTCTGCAGCGCGCCGTGCTCGTAACGGCTAAGCGTCGCACCGCCCAGGTTCAGCAGAATGCCGAAGGACTTCTGCGTTAGGCCGTATTTCGCATACGCTTCTCGGATTTCCTCGGGAAACAGAAGATGCTCTTCTGCCCTGTATGCCGCGAAGGCGGACTCAAGGTTCGCGCGGGAGATCTCCTCATCGGCAATCATTTCGCCACAGGTCGGGCAAATCGCCTGGAGCTGGCGAGCGCGCACGCCTGCCTTCCTCACGGTAAGGGAGGCCATCGTTTCTTTCACTTCGGTTTCGACTCTCTTGTCGCACTTAGGGCAATAGATAGACTTCACGCTGCTCACCTCCAAATTTGTAAATCAACGGCCGTTCGCTTTCGTGGAAGGAAATGCACAGGCACCCGATTCCGTTTTCGGCCTTCGAGTGGGTGACCTTGATATAGGTCTCAACGTCTTGGCCGCTACATCGAAGCGTCTGTCCGAATATCCATACATCGTTTCTCTCGGAGATATGCTTGTCGTCAGCGCACGGACCATCAACGTAGACGCAGGTTGTCAAGCCAAGCACGATATCTTTCGCCGTCTCG
>JAFUBE010000758.1 GCA_017460365.1 Eggerthellaceae bacterium | reverse complement strand
GCCTTTTCAACGCGCGAAAACGTCATGGCGGCATACGAACATGCCGTCGACAGACGTTATCGCTTCTTCTCGTTCGGAGATGCCCTGTTCATCCAGTAGAATAGAGCCATTCGACCGAGGAGGACGGCATGCCTTACGAGTATCACTACGACGACACGTTCCGAAGCCGCATCGACAGCATCAATCCGCTCGTTCGAGATATCCCCGAATCATCTCTCGGGCCGTTCGGCAACGTCCCCGCGGCATACGCCGTGTTTCAGATCGATGCCAAAGAAGGCGCTGAAAGGGCTGAACGGGTTTTCTTCCTGTATGCCAGCCCCGAATACTGCAGGTTGGCAAATTGCAAGCTTGAAGATATCCAGGGCATCTCGCATCTCGAAGTCGTGAAATCGGAAAGCGAAGAATGGCCCGTTCAATGTTATCGCGCAGCCACGCAAGGCGAAACGTTCAATGGAATGATGTACAGCCCGCTTGTGGAGGGCTGGATTAGCTACAACGTAGGCCCGTCGCCAGTGGAAGACTGCATCGTCTTCGCGTTCGTGCCCGTCGACAGCGCCCAACAAGAGCACCAGGTGGCGGTAGACTCCCGAACCACCGAGGTCGTTTCGGCCATGCTGCGCGAACTTACCGGCGAGAAGAGCTACGACGCCGCCATGAACGACATGTTAACCATGACAGCCGGCATCACTGGCGCCAACCGCGTCTGCGTTTTCGAATGCAACGGCGCGAAGACGACGAACACCTTCGAATGGTGCGCAGACGGCGTGGCTCCGCAGCTTGGATCGGTCAGCGACCTGCCAAGCGACGTGTTGAAAGCCTGGTTCAAGAGCGCCGTGAAAGACCCCGTCGCCCTTATCCCCGACACCTCCATCCTCGCACGGTTTAGCCCGCCTTTGCATGAGTGGTGCGTGGAATCGGATATTCACAGCCTTATGGCGGCGCCGTTCTACAACGAAGGCGACGTTGTCGGTTTTCTGGGAGCGTACAACTATCACTTGGACGAGACAGTTGACATCAACCGGGTGTTCTCGGCAATCTCATCGTTCGTCGGCGCAAGGATCGACAACCACCGGCTCATCGAAACCTTGGCATGGGCAAGCGAACACGATACGCTCACCGAGCTTTACAACAGGCGCGGAGCCGACGCGGCACTTGCAAAAGCCCTGGAAGGGCACGAGGGCGCACCCTTGGCCGTGGTGACCATCGACCTGGATGACCTCAAGATGATAAACGACCGGTTCGGCCACATCGAAGGGGACCTAGCATTGCCAACGGTTGCCAAAGCCATGCGACAGGCGTTCCCGATAAGCGCCATCCTGAGCCGTTTCGGAGGCGACGAGTTTTTCGCGGGGCTCATCGGAGACGACGCCTTGCGAGCAGACGAGCTCGTCAAAAACCTAGCCGATTCCGACATGAAGTACGAGCATGCGGGCAATGTGCGCAGCATCTCGGTGTCGATCGGCTATGCGCTCATTCCCGATCAGGCTGCCGACATCAAAGATGCATACCAGAAAGCAGACGAGGCGCTTTACGCCGTAAAGCATGCGAGCAAGAACGGGTT
>JAFUBE010000757.1 GCA_017460365.1 Eggerthellaceae bacterium | reverse complement strand
GTCATGCAAAGCCTTATTTGAAAAACTTAGACCATTGCAATTTGTGCCTCAATTGGTGCAAAACGTGAAGTTCTATGAATGACGGGGGTTTAACACAACGCCCACTTCTAGAGCATGTTATCCAGAAGCATGGTCACCTCACCGGTGCACATATACCAGCACCCCTCGCAGCGATTGGCGAGCATATCCATACGGTATCGCTCCATCATTTCGCCATGCCACAGCTCTTCTAGACTGTCGGTTTCCAGGTTTCCTAGCGGCTGAAAACACCAATCCCAGCAAGGGCGGACATTCATCGATGCGTCAATGAAGAGGTTTGTGAAACCGATCTTGCAACGGTAATCATTTGGCAAACGTTGACCCTTGATAAAAAAGTTTGGCAGATGCTCGATGAAGCCTGTTGACGACGCAATGAGCGCACCGGCTTTCTTCATCTCGAGCAGCTTAGAAGATAGCGACTCAATCGCCTCTCTGTCGCGTATAGATATATTGTCGAATGTCCTGGAGTCGTAGTGATGGTAGGGGCTAATTTGCACGGCAATTCCCCTCTCCGTCATGAACTCAACGGTGTGAAGAAAGTCGTCTTGGTTATCCTTGGTGAGAACCGCAGAAACATGCACGTGCGTTCCAGGATACTCTTCCATCATCTGCATTGCCGATTCGATCCCGCGCATTGCTTGTTCAAATTTGGCTCCGCGCTGCAGCTCGTAGATTGCTGGATCAACGGAATCGAAAGAGATAATCACATATCTTAAACCGGCGTCTCCTAGGCTACGCCACATTTGCGGAAGGAGTAAGCCGTTCGTCATCAAAACCGGAACGATTTTACTCGCAACTGTTTTCTTAACGATATCGACGATATCGTTTCTTAGCAAGGGCTCCCCTCCGTTAATCGCCATTGCCGTGCATCCTAATTCTGAGGCTTGCTCTATGGTTCTCAGTACCACCTCTGTCGGAATGTCCAACTTGACTTCGTTCGATGCGTTGCTTATTGCATGAGAGCAGTACTCGCAATCGGAGTTGCATCGATTGGTCATTTTGAAAAGAAGATACCTGAGCGATTCAGGTTTCTTTTTGTCATCTATCTCTGACTGCACGTCCCTTCTCAGTTGAGTTATCTCGGCTTGAGCATCGTTGCCGTACATACCGGACTGCACTTCATATACCGTGCTAAATAGGTTTCCCAACATTAGGCGCCTCCATCCGCTACGAATGCCTAAACTATTTGAAAACACGATTGAGCGGCACCCCACCACTCTCGTTCCTCTGACGCATGCAATTCGCAGATATGCGCCAGAATCGATGAATAAATCTCATCACCGTACGCTAGAACCTTCTCCATCATGTTGCCTTCCATGGCGGCATTCCTGTCGTGGGCCTTAAAGAATGTCCGTATCAAAAAAGACGCGAACTGCGAGAGCCTGAAGTCCCCGTGTATCCTTGCGCATTCACCATCGTAGTGCTCAACGGCTACGCAGCGCCCATCTTCAATCGCCTCACGAATTGCGCGGGCGGTCCTTTCTGCGGCAAAGACCACGGAGTAATTATTACCCAATAAATCGTAATCATCGTGATTCGCGATATGATTGTCGGTAATTCCAATCATAGGAATCCTGCCGACCAACCCGCTCTCGTAATACAACCTTTCCTGCAGCAAGTTTGAGCCGGCCTCGCTTTTCGGCGCGCCGGAAACGATCTCGCAGGCATCGAACGGATTGGCTTCGAGAAGGCGTTTGACTAGCTCTAGGGACACATCCATCCGGTTTACAGTGTTACGGTGCGTAATGGGCCGCCACATTGGATGGCATAAAACGCATAAACCACCCGCATCCTTTACCGCTTCGCACGCTTCGAGCGTGTAGGCAAATTCATCTGCGCGCCAATACGGATGTTCGCCATTCTCGGTGTCCGCTAGCTCCAATATCTCCAATCGGCGTTTTCTCGCCTTCTCGATTTCGGCGATTGCGCACTCTTTCCCTAGGCCCAATAGCCAGGGGTTATCTTGAGCAACTACATCGAATTCAGCTTCAAGCTGGTTGCGTAATTCAAGATATTCGGCATCTGATGAAAAGGACCTGAAGAAAGAAACGCCATAATCAGCGTCAATCGACAGTATGTGCACCGGGCTCAGCGCGCTCCCTGGATCTTTTCCGCCCGCATGTACTTCTTCGCCCTTTAATGCAATCATGCGATTTGGACACTTGGTTAAGTCCTCAATGGCCACCAAAGAACCGTTAAAGTTGTTATGGTCTGTAATGGCAACGTAGTCCAGACCGCGCTTTCTTGCCATAGCCAGTTTATGGGACGGCAGCTCGAAGCCATCTGAATAGGCTGTGTGCATATGCAAATCGCCTTTGAGAGGCGCAAGAGGAAGTAGGTCTTCGTTGAGTGCGAACACATCCAATTCCACGCCAAGCATCTCTCCTTCGCTATCGCACAGCTTGAAGATATACTCTTGCTCACAATCGAGGCGCACATTAAACTCGGCCACGCCGTTAATGAAAGACGTCTTTATCTTCTCGTTTTGTACGCCCCTGTCAAATAATGTGGTTGGCACAATCTCAATCAGAATATCGGACACATTGGAGAAGAGCCTGAACTGATCGGTCAATCGATAGCTCATAACTGCATTGGCGGGCACAATTCGCGGAGAAAGTCGAAAGTAGTCATCTTTGACGATCCTTCTAATGCGGTCAATTCGAACATCTCTCTGCATCAATAGCCCCTTCTCTTATTGTCCATTGCCCTAAGCTTTCGGATTCGCAAAGCGTTTCCCATGCGCGTTTGGTGCAAATGTGCCTGCTGGCACAAGATTCAGTTTTATGTCATTGGCGCCAAAGAGTTCCTGAAGTCCATCTTCGACCAAATAAGAGTCCGCCGTTAACGAGCTATATGGGGCAGGAACATTCTCTGCGGACACGATTATGCATTCCGGTTGAATATCGATGTAATACTCACCACACAGGTTGTTTGAGAACAAGATGTTCTCTACTTGCTCAGGGAAGACAAATCTCCCATCATCGGTTTTATGGCAATCACCCAGTCGACCAAGATAACGAAGCCGTGGATGTTGGGATCCGCATTTGCAGTTCTCATGGTCTAGCAGCATATAATCATCGGTCCAATAGCGCAGGAGCGGAAAGCCCTTATCCCAAAGCGTCGTGTAGACAGCCACTCCCGGCTCTCCGGACGGAACCGGTTTGCCTGTAGTTGGGTCAATTAGCTCAATCATCAAGTAGTTGTCCAAATAATGAAGACCATCGCGCATTTGGCATTCAGCCGCCATTGGACCAAACATCTCGCTCATGCCGAATAGATTGAAGCATTTTGCATCCCAAAGGTACTCAATTAGTTTTCTTCTCTCGGAAGAAAGGAATCCGCCCCCAAGGATGAGCTTATTTACGCTGGATTTTCTAAATCGACCGATTAGTTCGGGTGTGTAAATGGGAGAAGATACTACATTCGGGCGTGTCGCTATTACCGTCACCGGAACCGCATCGAGAACCGAGATCATATTATGCGGCGATGGTTCGGGGCAATTTACATAAGATGCGCCCATCGTCGTGAACTCCCACATCATCGTGTGTGCCATAACGCCCGTATCGATTGGCGCCATGATTCCCCCGATGTCGCTTGGTATAATGCCTATTTCTGTCAGATACGTCTTTACGAACGATTCATGGACAATTTTGTCCTTTTTATTGTAAATGTAATAAGTCTTGTTGCCCGTCGTGCCGCTGCTTGAAAAAATGCCGAAGATGTCGCCTGACTTCGTTGCGGTTCGATCCATGATCGACGATTCGCGTATATCTTCCTTATAGGAAAATGGTATCGATTGAAATTGCTCATACGATGTGAAGCAATCTTTGCCAGACACTTGCTTTGCATAGTACGGAGACCCATACAGGCCGCTCATATACAGCTCGAGTAACCGTTCCATTTCATTCTCGTACATTAGATCTCCTTACCTATCGTCGATTGTTCGCGTGTCGGGTTGACGTTATTCATTTGGATTGAATCCGCTGATTTTGGCAGCGAAGATTTGCATGGGTTGCAAAATGATGCAGACAGTGACAACTGCCGTGACTAGAACCGTAACGATGTTGGATATGAAGAACGATCCTACAGCTAGCCAATCACCACCTGGAAGAGCGTTTATAATGGAGTTGCCCGCCAGAATTACCATTCCGAAATAAATACCCATGAATAGCGAAATTATTAGATGGGCGATGATCCTAGAACCTCTTGAGACGTGCGCAGCAGCCGAGTTGCACCATTTTGATATGGGCACTATGTCTCCCGCCGCATAGCCCAAAACGAAACTGGAAAGCCAAGCGGGAACGATGGTTACATCATTGAGCGGAGCACCTGAGGACAGTAATACCGCTATGGACACTATAAGCCCCATCGCCAAGTTCATCAGCAGATTAACTAACTTCCCGAAACCAACTGGACCTTTCAATACGCCACCTCGCTTATCTGGCGATTTCGATCGTTTCGTCTTTCGGCAAGAACCGCTGAAGCTGGTTGAATGCCGTAAAAAACCATGTCGTAAACAGTTGAGGGTTCTCGACTACCTGCAGCCGGACTTCTTGCAAGTTCATCCATTTGACGCTCTCTATTTCTGAATTGTCGTACGAGACCGGTCCGCTGTGATTTGCCAGGAACACGTGATCGTATTCGTATTCAACAAGGTTGCCGAGTTGTGCCCTGTATACGAATGAAAACACCTCGACAGGGTTTACCGCGATTCCCAACTCTTCTTTGCAGCGTCTAATTGCAGCTTCTTCGATGGGCTCGCCGGGTGCGGGATGGGAGCAGCAGGCGTTTGTCCAAAGGCCTCCAGAATGGTATTTAGTGGTCGAGCGTTGTTGCAAAAGCATCTTTTGCCCATCGAGGATGAAAACTGAGAAAGCCCGATGCAATTTGCCTTGCTCGTGCGCTTTGGTTTTTTTCGAGACTCCCAAGCTCGCGGTCTTCAAAATCTACCAACACTACTTCCGCCAAGCCAAACCTCCGATCAATCAATGAAACCCCTATATTTTCCTGCAAGTCGGCCCCTTGGTCTACTCGCTGAGCGGGAAACCTAGTGAAATCTATCAGTATCGCCGAATTCTGATTCACGGTATTGTCCTCTGCGACCCCCGGTACGCAAAGAACACGAATAAACGTATCAGTTTGACAGTTAAAGGATCTACTTGGCGTGCTGTTTCTTGAGTCAATCGCAGTACCGAAACGAATCCCAAATTTAGTGGTATTGTCGTACGAAGAGGATTCATATGCCATTTACTATTGAGCGAAATGACTTGTCGGCAATCGAGGTTGACGCCATCGTGGTGGCCGCAAACGAGCGGCTGCAGATAACGGGCGGCGTCGGGCTGACCGTTGCGCTCGCGGCGGGGTTCGACGAGCTGCAAGCGGCTTGCGACGAAATCGGGTTTTGCCCGTGCGGGTCAGCCGTGGCGACCCCCGCATTCGAGCTGAGCGCGAAGGTCGTAATCCATGCAGTCGGACCCGTGTGGCACGGCGGCGAGCGCGGCGAAGCCGACTTCCTGCGCAGCGCCTACGACGCGGCTCTGGAATGCGCCTATGCAGAAGGCGCGCACTCGGTCGCCCTCCCGCTCATATCGGCCGGCACCTACGGGTTTCCTGCTGACGTGTCGCTCGCGGTCGCCCGCGAGTCCATCCGGGCGTTTCTGAACCGGCATGACGATGTGGATGTTCGGCTCGTTCTGTACAGCCGAGAGTCGGTGACGGCCGGGATGGCCGCCTACCTCGACATCGCCGAGTACATTGATAATTGCTACGTCGAGAGCTATTCCGAGTGGCGGAGTATTGTCTTGGAGGCGCCCTCCGTCCATGCGCCACGCCCCATGGCGACTAACGCTCCCGAGCCGCAGGCGCATAGGGCGAAGCGGCGATGCAGCCTCTTCCAGCAGATTGGCGAGGCTATCGGGGATGCCAGAGATCGGCGGAAAGAGACGGCTGGGGAATCTACTGATGACGGGGCTGCTACGATGCCTGCTATGGCAGCAGCGGCTCCAGCTCCTGCTGGGGCCGCGAACCTGGAAGACCTGCTCGACTCGCTCGACGCACCCTTCTCGACCACGCTGCTTGCGCTCATAGACGAGCGCGGCATGACCGACGCGCAGGTTTACAAGCGGGCGAACATGAGCCGTCAGCTCTTCAGCAAGATACGTTCCGACGCCGACTACCGCCCCACCAAGAAGACGGCGCTAGCCTTGGCGGTGGCGCTGGGCCTGGACCTGGACGAGACGGATGACCTGCTCGCCCGCGCCGGGTTCGCGCTCTCCACCAGCAGCAAGGCAGACGTGATTGTGGAGTACTTCATACGGACGGGAAATCACGACATCTTCGAGATCAACGAGGCGCTGTACGCGTTCGACCAGCCGTTACTTTAACCCGGTGCGATATGTCAACTGCCGTTTGACCTTCAGGGTTGCGTTGTATCATAGAGTTCTTTCCGTAAGCAGCGGCAAGCGGCATCGGCGCCGCCCGCACGACGGAAAGGACGCATCATGAAGAAGGGTTTGACGGAGCTGGTGTTCGTGATCGACCGTAGCGGGTCGATGGGCGGGCTTGAAAGCGACACTATTGGCGGGTTCAACACCACGCTGGAGGCTCATCGCAAGGAAGAGGGCGAGGCTGTCGTGTCCACCGTGCTGTTCGACAACGAGGCCGAGGTGCTGCACGACCGGCTGCCCATAGCGGAGGTCGCGCCAATCACGGAGAAGGAGTACTGGGTGCGTGGCTGCACGGCGCTGCTCGATGCGGTGGGCGGCGCGGTCAACCACATCAGCCGTGTACACGGCTACCTGCCCGAGGAGGCGCGGCCAGAGCACACCATCGTCGTGATCACGACCGACGGCATGGAGAACGCGAGCCGCGAGTACGGCTACGATGCCGTGAAGAAGCTGATCTCACAGAAGGAAGAGGACGGCTGGCAGTTCTTGTTCCTTGGCGCGAACATCGATGCCGCTGCCGAGGCGGGGCGCATCGGGATCTCGCAGGACTTCGCAGCGACCTACGTTGCCGACGGCGCGGGCACGCAGGTGATGCACCGAGCACAATGCGCGGCGACGGTGGCGATGCGTGCTGGCTCCCCGATGCCTTCGGGGTCGTGGAAACACGAGATCGACGAGGACCTGGCGAGCAGGGGCGCGGGCAGCGGGAAACCCAAGAAGCGGCTCGGCCTCTTCGACCGCCGATAGGCACATGGTTAGAATTACGGGAGCGAAAGCGAGGCGAGGTTCAGCATGTACGGAGCGATAATTGGAGACATCGTGGGGTCGAAGTATGAGTTCCGGCCCATCAAGACCAAGGACTTCCCCTTCGTCTCGAGGGGCTGTGAGTTCACCGACGACACGGTGATGACGGTTGCGGTCGCGCGGGCGCTGATGAGGGCCCGCGAGGGCAGTTTCAACGGCGAGGCCGTTTCCTTCCGCGCCCTGTTGATAGCCGAAATGCAGGAATTGGGGCGGCGTTTCCCGGGCGCGGGCTACGGCGGGATGTTCGCCGCCTGGCTGGGGTCGCCCGACCCTGCGCCCTACAACAGTTACGGCAACGGCTCGGCGATGCGCGTTTCCCCCTGCGGGCTGTTCGCGGTGACGCTCGACGAGGCGCTTGCGCTCGCCAGGGCTTCTTCGGAGGTGACCCATGACCACCCGGAGGGCGTGAAGGGGGCCCAGGCCGTGGCGGCGTGCATCTTCCTGGCGAAATCCGGCAAGACGAAGCGCGAGATTGCCTCATACGTCCTCGATCGCTTTTACGAGTACCCTGGCACTCCCGATGAAATCCGCCCCCGTTATTCATTCGATGTGACTTGCCAGGGTTCGGTGCCGGAGGCCATCTCCTGCTTCTTGGCGTCACGTGACTACGAGGATGCGGTGCGCAACGCCGTATCGCTCGGCGGCGACGCCGACACGCAGGGCGCCATAGCGGGCTCGATCGCGTGGTCGTACTACCGGTTCGGGCGGGGCTTCCGCGACAGCGCCGACGACTTCATGAGCGACGCGAAGCCGGGCCGCATCTGGCCGCAGTCGTGCGAGGACGTGGTGGCGGGATACCGCATAGACGAGTTGCTCCCCGCCGATTTCGTGGCGACCATCGAGGAATTCGATGTGCAGATGATGCAACGCGCCGGAACTTACGACCGGACGGGGTTCTGCACGGCCATCCCCCTGTGAGTGGGCGGGTGGGACTATCGTCAGGCAAACGGGGTATCGAGGTGCGAAATGCGCGATGAAAGCTCAGCGGGCATGCCGACAGTTGTGAGGGCCGCATGCGTCGGCGTTATCCTCTTCGCCGTGTTCGCATGCGCGGGCTGGATATACGAGACGGCGGAGAACGTGTTCACCTTCGGGGGAGTATACCTGCGCGCTTCGCTCATGTTGCCCTGGTGCCCGATATACGGCATCGGGGGGCTCGTCATCGTGTGCGTGATGGAGCCGGTTCGGAAACGGCTGGCGAGACGCGTGCCCCTAGCAGCCCAGGTCGCCGTCGTTTGCATCGGCATCTACGCGTTGACCGCACTGGTGGAGCTGGCGGGAAGCTACGTTTGCGAGGCGCTGATGGGTTACGTGCCGTGGGACTACTCGGGTGCGTGGCTGAACTTCGACGGTCGTATAGCGCCTGCCTATACGCTGCGGTTCGTCGTGCTGGGGCTCGTCGCCCTCTATGGCGTCTATCCGATCGTGACGAAGTGGGTGGGTCGCCATGGGCGGGCTGCGGTCGTGGTCGCGGTGGCGCTCGTCTGCCTGTTTGTCATAGACAATGTTTTGGAAGCTGCGGGTGTCTGGGCGCGGGCGAAAGACGCGCTGGTTCCGTTTGGCATTAACTACTGGTAGGGCTGTCGTGATTGATCGCACGCTCATATTCCTCATCGCGCTTGCGCTAATCTTCGTCGCGCTCGTCGTGGGCTTCGTTGCGGGGATTGTGATGACGCTGACTGGTTCGAACGGGAGCGGGCTGACGTGGAGTTGCGGCATGCCGCTCATGGTCATGCTCATGGGGGCGGCGAACTCTCGGAAGAGAAAATGAGGCGCCGGCGATGACTCGGGTGTAATGCAGAATTGAACGCAATGAAACGATTGGAAGGTGATTCATGGAAAAGGAAAGTTATATGCTGAACGATGCTGTCGAGTTTGCAGCCCGCGTTCACGCAGGGCAGCTTCGCAAGGGGTCGGGGATGCCCTACATCATCCACCCGATGGAGGCTGCGGCAATCTGCGCAAGCTTCACCGATGACATTGAGGTTATTGCGGCAGCTGTGCTCCATGACGTCGTTGAGGATACCGATGCCACCATGGAGGATGTGCTTGGACTCTTCGGGGAGCGCGTTGCTCGTCTCGTCGCGGGCGAGTCGGAGGACAAACGCGAGCATCTGCCCGCCGCCGAGACATGGAAGATACGCAAGGAGGAATCGATAGAGCACCTGCGTACGGCTGAAGACCCCGGCGTGCGCATGGTGTGTCTGGGCGACAAACTCTCCAACATCCGCTCTATCCAGCGTGATTTCGAACAGCTTGGCGATGGTCTTTGGCAGCGCTTCAACCAGAAAGACCCAGCGGAGCATGCGTGGTACTACCGAACGATTGCCGAGGTGCTGAAAGGCGAGCTCGGGGCAACCGAGGCGTGGAATGAGTATGCGGGCCGCATCGAGGCGGTATTTGGCGCAGCGTAGGCATTTATCGATTAGAGGCAATCAGTATGGAGAAGCACACAAAAGGAGCGCGTCTCTCTACGTGGGACAAGCACTCTGATCGCGATAAAGGGCGGGGTCAGAAGAAGATAAAGGATAATCCGAATTGGATCGACCAAGGGAAGAGGACTAATTCGAAGAGGAACCAGCAGCGCAAGAACTCCTAACAAACAAGAGCATCGCCAACGAAGCCCGGTTGCCACCATGGTGGCCGGGCTTTGCTATTGGCTAAACCCTGATTTGTGACATCGCCTTAGCCTTTCTGCGTGGCAAATGTTCCGGGTGTGAGCCACGCGCCCACCGACCGAGAGGCGGAGTGCATGGATGGCAAGGAAAACGAGATCACAAATGATGCGGGAGCAGCAGCGCAGGACCAGGCCCAGGAAGGGAAACCCGGTGCGCAGACAACCGGCGAGACGGGAACGCCGCCGGTAATGGCCGCAACACCCGGCGCGGAGGCCGCGAAGCCCAAACCGGCAATCATGCCGAAGCCCGCTATCGACTACGCAGCAGAGCTTGCAAAGCGCGACACTGACATCGCCGAGCGCGACGGGAGGATCGCCGAGCTGGAAGGCAAACTGGCCGATGCTGAGAAGCTGGGCCAGCAGGCCGAATCCCTCAAATCCGAGAACGAACAATTGAAGAACCAGGCTGCAAGCGATCGTATCGACTTCGCGCTGCAGCTTGCCGGGTGTCGCAACGTGAAGGCGGCCCGCGCCGTGCTGGACGACTACGATGGCGACGTTGAGAAGCTGAAGGCCACCGAGCCGTGGCTTTTCGCGGCCTATGCGGCAGAGGCATCCGGTGCCACCGGGCTGCCGAACGCGGGCGCAGCATCCGACGACGGCAAGGACGAGCGGCGCTGGCGCAAGCTCGTGGGCCTTTCCGCCAAGAAGAGCGAGTAACCGATTTCCTAGCAGGGGCGGTGGAGATCCTTCGACTACGCGGCTTCGCCACTCCGCTCAGGATGACATCGAACGGAGGCAACCGAAATGCCAAACAGCATAGCATTCGCGAAAGCGTACATACCCATCATCGACGAGGTCTACCAGAACGCGAGCGTCTCGCGCGTGCTCACGAGCAGCGGGCGCATCGTGCGCTCCACGCATAATGCGCGCGAGATCATGATCCCCAAGATTTCCGTGTCGGGTCTGGGCGACTACACGCGCGACCAGGGCTACAAGACCGGGAGCATTAACCTCGAGTATCAGACCCGGCAAATGAACTATGACAGAGGCATCAAGATCACGGCGGACGTCATGGACGTGGCCGAATCCGGGGTGGAGGACTGCTTCTTCGAGGCCGGCGCGGAATTGCAGCGCTGCCACGTGGCGCCGGAGGCCGATGCGTTCACGTTCTCGCAGATCGCGTCCCATGACGGCATCGGCTTCTCTACCGACGACTTCGGGAGCGCCACGGCGACCGACGTGCTCGCCAAGTTGCGTGACGTCACGAACTTGATGGACGAGCACCAGGTCACCGAGAGCACGCGATACCTGTTCATCACGCCGACGCTGAAAGGCGTATTGGACGACTACAGCTACGCCAACCCCACGCGCAGCAACCGCGTGCTCGAGCGCTTCAACCAGATCATCGAGGTGCCGCAGTCGCGCTTCTACACGGCTATCGACCTGCTCTCGGGCGACGACGAGCAGTTCGGCTACCAGAAGGCTGCTGGCGGCTACGAGCTGACCGAGGACACCGAGGTCGATTCCTCGAAGACCTACTACACCCGCAGCGGGTCCGACCCGAACTACACCTACACCGCCGTCGCCTCGCCCACCAAGAGCAACCTGGGCACGTACTACGAGCTCGTCGGCGCGGGGGCTTGCCTGAACTTCGTCGTCGTCGAGAAGGGCGCGGTGATCAAGTTCGACCGCCACATCGCGAGCCGGATCTTCAGCCCGGACGAGCTCGAGAGCCTGGATTCCTACATGCTCAAGTACCGCAAGTACGGGATCGTTGACCTGCTCGACAACAAGCTGGCGGGCGTCTACGCGTCGGCTGCGACAGAGTAGGCGGCGTGGCGTGGGGGTCAAGGTCGACTACTCTTTCTACTCCGGAACCTACGGCGGCGGGCTTGCCGAGGACGCCTTCATGGCGGCGCTCGGGCCCGCCGCCCGTCACGTCTCGTGGCTCGTGGGCGGGCGCAGGCCTTCGCGCTGCGAGTGGGACGAGTACAAGCGGGCCGTGTGCGTCGCCGCCGAAATATTCGCGCAGTACGGAGAGGGCCAGATCGCCGGCTTCCAGATAGGCGAGTTCCGGATGAACTCGTACGCTGGGCACGGGGCAACCACCGGGACCGAGCTGGCGACGATCGCCGCCACCGAGGAGCTGGCGGGCACGTCGCTGCTGTTCTCGGGGGTGCGCTGATGTTCGGGGTCGTGCCGATACCGCTGTGGATGCTGGGCGATTCGATGTTCGTGAGCGTTCCCGACGGGTACGGTGGCTTCCGCGAGCCCGTGGAGGTGTCGCCAGTCCGGTTCGAGGAGGAGCAGTCCGCATCCGATGACGCGCATCGCTCGGCTGACGCGGGCGGCGGCACCGTGTTCGTCGACGCCGCGAACTCGCGCGGGGCGTTCGAGATTCCGGTGGGGTCGCGCGTCGAGATCGGCGGCGTCTCCTATGTCGTGCGCACGTGCCAGCGGCGCGGGGAGTTCGGCTCGAAAGTGCACCATTGGGAGCTGGTGGTTTCATGACGTCGGAACTGGGGAATCCCGCGAATTTCGTCAAGTCTCTGCTGGTCAGGGCGAAATTCACAAATCTTTTCACATTTTCTTGCTCGGCCCTGGAATGCCCGGAGCCGATCGTGGTGACCGCCGGCGGGTACGCGCGCGACGTGCGGATGACCAGGGAGGAGCGCGGGGCCGTGACCGTTGCCGTGCGAGTCGTGCGCAACGTCGAGGCGGACGCCCGCTCCGTCGCCGAGGCCTGCGAGCGGGCGTTACGCGCTGCACCTTGGGACCCGGGAATGGATTCCGGGCAGTACCGCGTGTGCGGGCTGGACACCACGGCACCGGAACTCGAGCTGCGAGATTCGAGCGGGCGGTTCGTGTACCGGTTCGACGTGGTGCTGACGGTTGCGAGGGAGATATGACCAAGCGCGATAGCAAGCTGGCGAAACCGGCTGGCAAGCCCGTGGAGGCGCTGGCGAGGCGCACGCGGGCGTTCGGCAACGACGACAAGGCGGCTCGGGAGTCGCAACGGCGGGCGTCCGCATACGGGAGAGCGAGGGGGAACCCATGAGGTCGATAATCTACGCGGGGAACGACTTCTCGCCCATATGCTCGGCGGAGGTCGTCGAGGACGCGGCGGC